>CBIHOP010000566.1:0-1504 GCA_966211385.1 uncultured Bacteriovorax sp. | reverse complement strand
GTGGCGATAAGATTATATATCAATGGGAAACAACAATCATTTTCACTCCCATCGCTTTCAGAACTAGAGAATGATCGCATTCATTATTCAGCTAATATGTATCGGTTGTTAGAACTTCAAAAAAGAGTAATCAATGCGCTTAAAAAAGTTTCGCCTAACAATTTTTCCGAGGAATTAAAAAAGAAGATTGGAATTATGATGATTCAATCTTAGTGTATTAAATTAACTACGCATTGTATCTCTTAAAGATACACCATATGGACTTTTTCTCTGTGAATACAAAGGGATAGAGTTGGCATTTCCATTGCTCTGTCCCCCTTCAAAAAATTGGTTTGACCAGTTTAAACAAATTGATTGAAGGGGAATCATAATGAAAAAGAAAATCGCTCTCTGTCTTTTAACCAGTAGTATGCTTATGTCACAAGCACAGGCGCTACCTACAATTTATCCAAAAAACACAACCTATTTAAGTACAATCTTAAATACTACGAATTCAAATCTCGTAGCGGATGATACCGATATGCGTGTTATCTATGTCATGCCACCGAATTCAGCACGCTCAATAGTAAAGGGACTTCACACGATCAATGCCAACGTTGGGTTCTGTAAAGAAATGACCAGTCTGCAAAAAAGCAGTGCCAACATCATTTCTAAAATGGACGCTTTAACTGAAGAAGAATTAAATGCCAAAAAAGCAAATGATGAAATCCGTAAAAAGATTGCAGAGGCCAATGAAGATCTCGCTGACTATGTGACACTCGCAAAGCTTGATGAAATTATGGCGCTCGATCTTCGCTTAACAACTATCGAAGAAAGAATATCAGAATTCACTGCTAAAGCAGAAAGTTGTTCATCTGCCTGTGAAGAGATTAATCGTGAAATTTACACACTTCAAAAAGAAAGAAATGAAGTGAGCAAATCCCGTCGAGCAAAGGCCACGGAACGCGCTAAAGAAATTAAAGATTATGAAAAGAAAAAAGCTAAAGTAGCTGCTTATCAACAAGAACTAACTGATCAAGAAGATTCATGGTCTAAACTAAGTAGTCGTCTCATGAAGATTCGTGGAGATTTCCATGCCATGTATGGAAGTTTTGCACAGATGGAAGGAGCACGCGCTGGAATTTTATTTGAAAGCAATTGGGATCAAAACATTGATGATCTTCGTGCGGCCAATCCGCAGTTCGATTTCAAAAAAATTAGTACTCAAAATGCGGTGATCACTACAAACATTGCTGACCTAAGCAATATCCCAACTGGTGGTGCAATCCTTGGATACGATATCGCCGGGAAATACGATGCTGGTGCTCTTAAACTACCGGCCTACCCAGACACTATGAGTGGGAACGTCCGCCTTTCACTTTTAGGTGCCTGTCCAATGTTACATCCTCAAGATTTTGACATTACAGTTCCGACAAATGTTGAAGGCATGAATTATGGAATGACCGTTTCCTATGAGTACCCAACAGCATTTTTATTAGAAGCAACTGCCGAATACAACATGTAC
>CBIHOP010000565.1:0-1512 GCA_966211385.1 uncultured Bacteriovorax sp. | reverse complement strand
AACAGTCGTACTATGAATTTTCAAAATGCGGGCCGATCGCCTCATGGAAATTCCAGATGCCAATAGTTCGAACAGAAGCCGATTCACACGTCGCTTTTTCTGCTTGAATTCTAAAGTCGATGTTGATTGCGAAAATCGCCGACCGCATTTCGTGCACAGGTATCGTTGTATTTTACGAGAGTCGTCTTTTCTAAAATAGAATCCGTATTTCATGAAGAAGTCGTTTTTTCTATTAAAAGCGCAATTGGAATTGGGGCAGCCAGCAATCATGTCGTTAGTACTGCCAACGTTTCACGAATTCCTCAAAGTTAAATGCATGAAATGATGTAAAAATTAATTCATGAGTTCGCAAAAATTTTATTACAATAACGATTAATAACCACCATTCAGGTGGGGCAGTTTAAAAACCTTCAGGGTTTTCAACTAAAAAAGTTAATTCTTCGGTTGTAGACGTTCTTCCTAAAATTTTGTTTCGATGAGGATATCTTCCAAATCGGTCGATCACTTTTTTGTGGCGATATTCATAATCAAGATTATGTTCCAGACCCGGTTCAGAAAAAAGTTTAACGGCCTTTTCGTGAATGGTTTTTGATTCACTATGCATGAAGGGCATGTAGAGAAATTGGCGGTGAAGCGGTGAGAGTTCCTGCGCGATATTCGCATTAATCGCCTCTTGAGAGAGGACAAGTGCCATCGAATCGTACATAAATGCTTTGGGATCATCTCGATAAATGTTTCTTGAAAATTGATCAATGATAAGAATTTCGGCCAGTCTTCCCATAGGCGTTCTTCTCCATTCGAAGAGTTCACCTTTAATGGCGTTATCGTGAAGAGCAATAAAAGTTTCAACCATCTTGAGATCAAGAATTTCATCTTTTTTATACCATTCATTCGGTGTGAGTTTTTCAAACCAAAAATCGATGACGTCTTGATAATTCATACTTAGTGTCCTGTTAATGCTTTCGGATCCAGCAGTTTTTTAATTGCTTCTTCAGAGAGTATTTTCTTTTCACGAACAAGGTCAATGACCGATTTCTTGTTATTCACAGCTTCTTTTGCTAGCTCTGCTGCCCGTGAATATCCAATGATTGGGTTGAGCGCCGTGATGATTTGAGAAGTGTTCATGACATTTTTTTCACATTGTTCGATGTTAGGTTTAATTCCATCAATACATTTTGTTCTGAGTGACCATAATGTATTTGAAAGTATATGAGTGGATTCCAATGCAAGATGGGCCATAAGTGGCATCATGACATTAAGTTCTAACTGACCAGCTTGCATCGCCAGTGCCATAGCATGATCATTGCCTAACACTTTGAAAAAAACCTGATTGCTCATTTCAAGAATTGATGGATTCACTTTACCTGGCATAATACTCGATCCGGCCTGAGTAGCAGGAAGGTAAATTTCCTGCAGACCATTGGTTGGTCCCGAGCTCATCAAACGAAGATCATTACATATGCGAGTAAGTTCAAGTGCAATCGATCTCAATGCATTTGAATATGTCATCAT
>CBIHOP010000564.1:0-1529 GCA_966211385.1 uncultured Bacteriovorax sp. | reverse complement strand
ACCTCAATTAATCGACCGCAAATTAAATTCGTGCCCAGGGAACAGTCAGGACATCCTGATATGTTTCCTGGAATCGATTTGCTACGAAGTGAATCTGAAGCGCTTTGGATCGATGAAGCCTGTCTCTTAAAATACAATCCTGTTCTGCAAATTCCCAACATCGATCCGCGAAAACAGCCCTTGCGTCTGGTGTGGATGGAACTTCAAAGCATAAATTTTGCTTTGAATTTTTTTAGTGATGAATTCAAAAGAAATACAGTTGTTCTCTCCGGTGATCAGGACATTCGTGAAAATGGAGATATTGCTTACGAACTGGAAAAAAGAGGAATCGCGCTTCTTATGCGTGGGAATCTTGAAAGCGCGCTTAAAAGCCTTCACAGTTTAAAAATCAAATCCATTCTGGTTGAAAGCGGAAGCGATCTCTTTCAGTAAAAAAGTCGCAGGAGCAGTTTAATCTTTGTTTGGAAATTCACTTGATGAAAATAAGTTGAAAACAATGAACGTAAGAATAAAAACATGATGAAGTAAATGGCATTGGTGATCCATAACCATTGAGTCGTCTTTTGATTTCTACGTTTACGGGCTTCAGCAATCGCACAAAAAAGCGCAATCGTAAAAAAATAAGTAAATGAATTCCATGAAAACAGCATAGTGAAAATACTGTGTGAGGTGAACTGTTGAATGTATGCAAAATCTTTCAGGGCATGAAAACAATATCCACCGACAAATACGCCTAAAAAAGTAGCGAAAGGGAGATGCCAAGGTGAACGCTTTTTAAAAAGAAGCTGCAGCAAGTGATAAAATTCTACAGTGAAGAGACGGTAAATGATGAGCGCATAATAATAAAAAAGTTTAAAAAGAAAGCTGGGCCTGTTTTGGGCCTTCATAAAATTGGAGATTGGGCGCGAAACACGCCAGCCCATCATCAGACCTGGAATAACAAATATCATTGAGTCCAAAAAGATGTGTTTGATTATTCCGCGAAAAAGATCATTGGCGAGAAAACATCCGAACAATTCACCTCTTGTGAATGCTTCCGGTGGCGCCAGTGTTGTCAAAGTGCTGTGGCAAACGAGGTTAAAAGAATAACTATTAACCACAACAGTTGATGAAAGAAGACCAGTGATTTGATAGAAAATTTGATTGTAAATAATAAGACCAACAATCGTGATGGCCGAAAGAATCCCGCCCCATTTAAAACCTTCATGCAGGCTGACTTCATAACGATCGAGTTTGAAAGATTCACGAAACATGGCCGATGGTGCGACAAGACCGGCCACAGTATCTTTCAGATTGACTGTCGAATATTGATATTCGAGTGCGAGTAAAAAAGTAATCCAGTATTTTTTAGCAACAAGACTCAATACTGTAGCTACAGGATGAAGACTTGTTAATCGAAACGATTCTACAATTAAAATAACTCCCCCGATAATGAAGGGAAGAGTGAACGCTTTCGCTTTTTTGCGGACTGAAGAAAGGAGGTAAGCGATACATATGAGAAGAGCGAGAGCAGTAAGAGCAATAAGTGG
>CBIHOP010000563.1:0-1529 GCA_966211385.1 uncultured Bacteriovorax sp. | reverse complement strand
TTTAAAGTGATTTCAATTTCACTGAATTCTTTTGCATGAGGAATTTGTGTCGTTGCCTTAATGGCCTCTTCAATACCTGCAGTCTTTGCTACTTTTACAAAATTTTTAATTTCACGAACAGGAAGTGTTTTAACGTGATCGAGAGATTTTTTCTGTTCATCTTTTGAGAGTTTTACAATTTCATTTGTTTGAGAAAGTGAAAGCTCACCGTTTTGTCTTGCTGCTTTTACTTGAGAAGCGGCTTTTTCATCGCGATTAATGGCCTCATGAATTTGTTTTGGTGATAAACCTGTTTTTTCTGCAACGATATGAAGAAATTTTTCAGCAGGAAGAACTTCAACTTTTTTAGCAGCTTCTTCTTTAGCGTCTTCTAATTCTTCATTAGTTTCTGGACGTTCGAAGTATTGTTCTTCTTCAGGAGTAATGGCCTGATAAATTTCTTTAGCACGACGAAGATGACCTTCAAGTTCGATTTTGTTCAAATCTTTTCTGACGAGGTTTTCATCAATTGAAACAAGTTCTTTTTCGAGTTCACCTTTATCTACAACGACAACAGCAGCTTCGGTGTAACCGAGATTAAGGAGAGCTTGATATCGTCTTGCTCCGGCAAGAATGACATTGTCTGTAGAGATAACAAGGGGAGCGATCAATCCAACAGTTTGAATTGATTTTTCAAGATCAGAGACATCAGTTCCTAGTCTTAAATAGGCATTAGTGGCCTTGAGATCATTTAAACGACGAGTTTCAGTTTGTGTGTGCACAAATACTCCGAAAGAAAAGTGTGTTGAATGTGGAGCAATAGAATGAAGATCTCGGGGGAATTTGTCAGGTATTTAAGCCTTAAAATTTATGACATCTGAAAACTTTGTTTATGCGCGAACCACTAAGAGCTCGTTAAATGATGTCGTAAAGTTCTGGGAGAGGCGATTAAAGGTGCTAAATCCACGATTTTTTCGGGAACAGCTCATTATCCTCAGCCCTTGGGGAAAACGTTTATTAACGGCATCTACGATGCCTGAGATTTTGTCATTTTCTTCATGGCCACTATCAAAAAGTCCCAATTGCAGTTCTTCTTTTGGCCTTAAATCCTGAAGCATCACTCCACATTTCTTATACGCATATCCATAGACAAAATGTTGATCAAGGAGTTCGAGGGCCTTTTTGATGATGATGTGAGGGGCACTTTCTCCTTGGTTGAAAAGAGTGTGTCCAAAACCATAAAACTGAGGAGTATCGTGGAACGGATTTGTCACAAAAAATATGCTCAAGTGATGACAGACTAATCCATCATCTCGCAATTTTTCTGAGACCCTAAAAGCATGATCGGATAACGATTGGGCCAGTTCATGTTTATCCCATACCATTTTTTTCAAAGTGCGAGAGACGAGCAATCCCTTTCTTTTTTCCCGAGCGTTTTTTACATCAATGCAAGTTATCCCACGAAGCTCGTGTTGAGTTCGCAAACCTGTAATTGTTAAAGTTTTTTGAATGAGTTGATCATCGGACTGAATGAGATCATAGGCCGTTTT
>CBIHOP010000562.1:0-1555 GCA_966211385.1 uncultured Bacteriovorax sp. | reverse complement strand
ATTGATAAAACACTATCGGGTTCAGATTCACTTACCCAAAAGGCGCTTAAATTAGGATATCGTCTTGGACTTGAGTTGGATGAATCGGTCGCGAATAATTCTACAGAAAAATATCTCCTGAATTTGGTAAATCTTTTATTTAAGCCAAAATCATTGGATCTTTCAGAACATATGAGTGTTGTTCAAAATAAAAAAGTGATTCTTTTTTCAAGCCGAATTGAAGGACAACCTGTTCTTCTCAAGTTAGGAGAAATCAATGAAAAATAAGATAATTTTGGGAGTCATCGTACTCTCTGCAGCTTTGTTTTTTTTGTCTCAAAAAAAAGAATCTGAATATGTAAAAACAGTTAAAAAAGGTGTTGAAGTTTCAGTCCAAAAAGAAAACGAAATCCAGGCACTGGCCTTAAAAGAAAATGTTCCTTCTGTAGAAGAATTAGAAAAAGAACTTTTAGATAAATCAACTGATGAAATACGATTGGAGATTGAAAAAAATAATCAATTTGCAAAAGAGAGAAACTTTTTTGCTAGAGCGAATGCCCAAATCTTACCGGCGAGTGAGATGGCAGAATTTATCAAAACAATAAGAATGAATAGTGTATTACACAAAATTCTTCTTGAAAGACAATTTGATGAAATGGAAAGGGAGGCAAATTGAAAACAAAACTTTTTTTGATAGCGATGAGTATCCTCCTGAGCGGATGTTATATCACCGTTCACGAACAATCATTTTTCTGGAATATTGATGATGAAAAAAAAGAAGAAGTCTTAAAAATTTGTGAGGCCATGAACGAACATGGAGACATTAGAGTCTTATTGGCAAAAATTAAACAAGACACAAAATCGGTAGATCGAGTGCTCACAAAAGGAGATGCTCAATCCAATCTTCCAGAGATCGAAAGATTAGCTGATAGCATTCATCAGAAGGCCTTGGCCGTCATCGAGCTTTCAAAAAAAGAATGGGTTGAAGAAAAATATCCCTATTCGATGCACTGGCGAATTGATACAAACGATTTCCAAGATCTTCTAGGAACAAAATTCGACAATGGCTTTGCCATCAAGAGCGCACACATCCGCTCAATCTTTTTCGCAGGCGAATCACGCCCAGATTATTCGCAATACCTGCAAACACGCCTAAAAAATAATATTGTTGTAATTGATTTCAAAAGAACAGGAAGCGCACTCGAACTCTGCCAACTCAACGAAACACTCTCAACAGTCTTAGAGGTCTATTACCGCAACATCAAAAACCATAACAACCGCTTCTTCCGCCTCTCCCTAAAACCAGTGGAGGAAAAATGAAATTCTTCCACATTATTTTCATCCTTTTCCTCATAACCGCATGCGGAGGAGGCGCGGAATCTGGAAATCCTCCGCAAACACCTGTGCGAACAGATTCAGATTCACGCGAAATTTCTCCTCTCTGCGAAGTCTCCATTCCAAAATTAGACCCCTCTATGAGCGAGATCGCTTTGCTTGCTCACAGAGCGCGCGTTCAATGTCGAATGAGTGAAGAGGATGTGCTTAAGCTTGGGGAGTGAGAGATAGCTTGTTGCTA
>CBIHOP010000561.1:0-1567 GCA_966211385.1 uncultured Bacteriovorax sp. | reverse complement strand
GCCAGATTGATAATGAACGCATACTCAAACGCACGCTCACGCAAATATTCAAAGCGGCCGCTCTTTCCTCCGTGGCCTACTTCCATTTCGGTTTTGAGGAGAAGCAACTTTGATTTGTCTGTGCGCATGTCGCGGAGTTTGGCGACCCACTTTGCTGGTTCCCAATAGCCGACTTGCGAATCGTTGAGGCCTGTTGTGACGAGGAGGTGTGGATAAGCTTGGGCCTTCACGTTGTCGTAAGGAGAATAGGATTTCATGTAACGATAATATTTTTTATCGTTCGGATTTCCCCACTCTTCGTATTCGCCGGTTGTGAGTGGAATTGAACTATCGAGCATTGTTGTCATGACATCGACGAAAGGAACTTGTGCGACAACTCCGTGATAAAGATCCGGGCGCATGTTCATCACTGCTCCCATGAGAAGTCCTCCGGCCGAGCCGCCCATTGCAAAAACTTTTTTGGGGTCAGCGTATTTTTCTTTAATGAGTTCTTCTGTCACTGAGATGAAATCTTGGAATGTGTTTTTCTTTTTTAGAAATTTTCCATCATCGTACCAATGACGTCCCATCTCCGATCCTCCGCGGATGTGCGCGAGCGCGTAAACGAAACCACGATCGATAAGGCTCACGTTCCCCGTTGAAAACCACGGGTCCATGCTTGCACCGTATGAACCATAACCGTAAACGAGCATTGGTGCTGTCGCATTTTTTTGCAATCCTTTTTTGTAGAGGATTGAAACGGGAATTTGCGCGCCATCATGGGCCTTCACGAAAATTCTTTCACTCACGTAATTTTCTGAGTTGTAGCCTGGCACTTCTTTTTCTTTTAATTTAATCGTGGCCTTCGATTTAGTATCGTACTCAAAAACTGAATCAGGTCTCGTCATTGATTCATATTCATAGCGAACTTTATCCGTATCAAATTCTGCATTGGTACCAACACTGGCCATGTAAACAGGATCGGGAAAAGTCAGAGCTTCACTTTTATTAGTAGCACGATCATAAACACTGATTTGGCTTAATCCTTTCGAGCGTTCACTGAGAACGATATGGTTTTTAAAAACATTCACACCCTCAAGAAGGGTATCAGCACGATGAGCGATAACTTCCTTCCATTCTTTTTTTGATTTCGCTGCATAAGGAGCTTCCATCAATTTGAAGTTTTTTGCTTTGTCGTTTGAGCGAATGTAAAAGCGATCTCCACCATCATCAAGAATGAATTCATGATTTTTTTCGCGCTTTTGGAAGAGTTGGAATTTTCCCTGCGGTTGAAAGGCATCCAGTGTGTATAACTCAGTCGAGAGCGTGCTTGCTACATATCCAAAGATAAATTTTCTCGAAGTGGATTTATAAACGCCAATTTCAAACTTCTCATCTTTTTCTTCCATCAAAAGTTCAGACTTGTTCGTGTCTAAGTCGTAACGATAAAGTTTATCCGAGCGAAGAGTAACTGGATTTGCTTTGGTGTAGAAGATGATCCTTCCTGTTTCCGCCCAGACATAATTGCCTGTCACGTCTTCAATCTTTTGCTCCAGCATTTTACAAGTTGAGAGATCTTTAAAATAAA
>CBIHOP010000560.1:0-1567 GCA_966211385.1 uncultured Bacteriovorax sp. | reverse complement strand
TCAGGTCTCGGTCTTGAAATGGCCCAATACCTTCTCGAAGAAGGTTACACTGTCATCGGCGTTTCTCGCCGAGAATCTCCCATCGATCACCCTGATTTTATCAATATCTGTTGTGACATTCGCGATGAAGCTTCTGTTGAAGAAATGTATGAACATGTTTCCAATCACACTGAAGTTTTAGATCTTATAGTTTTAAATGCAGGTATTTTTGAGATGGCCCCATTAGTGGAGACATCGACAAAAGAATTCAACGATCATTTGCAGACAAATGTTTTGGGAGCTTTTCACATTCTTAAGCATGCGAGTGATTTTCTGATTGAAGATACAACTCATGTCGTGACAGTTTCTTCGATTGCTTCAAAGAAAGGTCTGGCGAATATTTCAGCATATAGTGCTTCGAAGTTTGCTCTGAATGGAATGATCGAATCACTTCGCGAAGAGTGGGAGCATTTAGGAATTCGTTTTTCAACATTGATGCCAGGAGCGATCCTGACACCAATTTGGGAAGAGAGTGATGCTGATCTACCACGCGATCAAATGCTTTCAATTGAAGATTTTTTGCACGTTTTTCAAATGGTCGTGAAGAGTCCACCACACATGCAATTTCCTGATCTCACTTTCTTGCATAAGAGGGGAGTGATTAAATGAAAGTTTCACCTCTAAGTCGCTATTACTTTTTTTCTTTCATAACATTAGCGCTCATTTGGTTTGTGCTTTCTCTGTTTGATGTGAATTTTTTGGATATTGTTTTTTTTGTAACGGCTTTTGTATGGCATTTTTCTTTGTTGGCACCTGGATTAAAAGAGAAAGTTCTGGCAACAAATCAAAAGTATTCTTTCATCAGTGTGATGGTGAGAATAAATCACTATCTGCAACTTTTTATTAATCTTAAAAAAGTTCCCCATTCTTCTGCTTTTGTAAGAGCGATTTCGCCGTTTTTATTTTGTTTGTTTCTTTTAGTGTTTGGCGGGAGTGGAAACTTATTATTCACTCTTTTAGGTTCACTGTGTTTTGAAGTTCTTTATCTGGTAATCAGAAAAAATATAGGTGAGGGACCTAGCCCTTTATTGCATACAAGTGGTCCAGAAATTCCCCCAACGATTCCGCACGAAGAAAAGACCCTCGAATAGTTTCAAAGTCCTCATAATCATCAAAAAGATTTCGCGAGAAAGATTTAAATCGCTTTAAGATCAAATTATCCTGCCAGCCTATTTCGCGATATTCAGTCATGAGTGATTCGAAATAAAGTTCCAGATATTTTTTGCGTTCATAGAGAAGGAAAGTCTCGTCAATGTGTCCACCTTCTTCTTTCCATTCTTTGTAAATTTTAGCGAGCCATGGTGTCTTGAGAGCACTTCTTCCAAACATGACAGAGTGACATTTTGTCTGTTCGAAAATTTTTTCAATATCTTCTGCAATCCATACATCTCCATTTCCAATGAGTGGAACTTTGACTTCTTCCACAGCACGTTTGATGTAAGACCAGTCGGCAACACCTTTATAAAGTTGGTCGCGCGTTCTTGCGTGAAGGGTGATGGCTTCGACACCTTCATCTTGAATGAGTTTT
>CBIHOP010000559.1:0-1569 GCA_966211385.1 uncultured Bacteriovorax sp. | reverse complement strand
CTTGTCGTTGATGATCATTAAAAAATGGTGGAATAAATTTTTTCTTTAAGAGCCCAAATCCATGTTCAGCAAAAGGAGATCCTTTCCACATCAAAACCTCAGCGTAAAGATTTTCTAACTGCTGATTGCAGAAATCATTTTTATCTGGCGTCGGCATGAAATTGAAATGTAAATGAGCATCTCCAAAATGGCCGAAGAGATTATAACTCACACCTTTTGATGCTAACACGCGATAGTATTTCAAAAGATCGGCGAAATGTTCTGCGCCGACTTGGACGTCAGTTCCTTTTTTAGTAACACCCATGCGCGAGTTCACTTCAAAGATCGCACGCGGAACACTCACTCGCAAATCACGACATTTCGAAGATGCCATTTCAAAAATGTTTTCTTCAGGCATGAGAGTCAATTTCGAAAGTAGATTTTCATAAACATATTCAAAATCTTTTTTCGCTACTTCGAGGAAAACAACATCTTGATCTTTGCCTGGATTTTTTTCAGCAGGCAAATACGAAAGTGAATTTGAATCGATTAATTCACACGCACGAATTTGTCCGCGAAAACTTTGTACGGCATGGAATATTTCTAAATGTGGTTCAAAATTTTCTTCCCATTTGGGCAAGAGCAAAAATAAATACGTTTCGTCTTCATGCACGATCGTTTTGAGAACGGCACTCTTGATGATACCCAACTGCCCTTCCGTCCCCGTCATGAGATCCGTTTCAAATTCCATGCGCGGATAAGGAGCATTTTTATAGTGAGCATAGTGATTAAAATCTTTTTGATAGTCAGCAAGACTAAAATTTGGATTTAACTTTTTATCGGCCTTCAACGATTTTTCTGATCCAGAAAAATCAATATAAGTCAGCTCAACAATTTGCGAACGAAGATTTTTAAATCCAAATGAACGCTCCCCTGTGCAACTTGTAGCAATTCCCGAAAGCACTCCTGCAAGTTCCTCTGTCGGTGACGTCATAATCTCGCGACTATGAGAAAGACAAAATTCTTTGGCCTCTTTCCACGTCACAAATCCTTCAATCTCCAGGTCTCCATTCGCTCTAAGCGAGAGCGATCCTTTAATTGTCGAAAGATTTCCGAGCACTGTTTGCGGTGAAAGTTCTGCTTCCAATTTTTCAAATGGAATCACTGTTGAAGTTTGCGAAGAATGATAGAGAGTCGGCGTGCCCGTCGCGATATGGGCCTTCACCTCATCCCAAGAATAGAAACTTTTTATGATCATACCTAGAGTCTAGGCAATCTTTAGGCCTACGCCAATAGATATTTAGAATATTAGGGACTTAGGTCACTTTTAACGCAATCTTTCTCTTGACAGAAAGACTTCAAACCCCTATTTTACAACAACCTTACTTCTAATTCGCACTCGTAGCTCAGTTGGATAGAGCAACCGATTTCTAATCGGTAGGTCAGAGGTTCGAATCCTCTCGAGTGCGCCATTTAAAAAATCCTTTTATTTCAAATTATTGCAAGACGCCCCAAAGAGATGACTCGAACTTTGCCATATTAAGCCTTAAATCTTATCCTCTTTCATTGTGAGCTTTAAAGTCCAATCAT
>CBIHOP010000558.1:0-1570 GCA_966211385.1 uncultured Bacteriovorax sp. | reverse complement strand
TTTTTCATGGTTCAAGTATTCGTCCATATCCCAGACGCGTGGCTCAGACCAATCTGAATCAACCATCACGAGATACGTTTTAGAACCAACTTCAAATGAACCAACAGCAACAATAGTGTGTCCACCACTATTTCTCTCACCCACTCGACGAGGAATCCAGAGACGTTCATCAAGGGCCGGACCTTTTCCTTCAAAAACTTCCATCTTAAATGGACCTTCGACCATTTTAGGACCTATGTTGTACGAGAAGATCACAGGTGAGCCCGTTTCTAAATGAGCGAGTACAGATTTTTTGGCCTTCTCATATGAATCGGTTTTGAACATTTTGCATTTGAAACCAAAACTCTTTCCATACTTATCCAAAATTCCACGTAGTGAATAACGATGACTTGGAGTCATATAATATTCATGAATAGCATCCGCCAAAAGTGTTGAACGTCCCTCTTCTGATTCTAAACTTTTTTTAAGTTCACCTGTACCAGTGAATCCTGCCAAATTTGTTTGTTGTAAAAAATTAAAAATCGCATAGGCCGAACATGTTCCGCCTGCCTGCGTGTATGAATCAATGACTCTTTGTTGTGATCCCTTGATGGATGAAAAAAGATCGGCGGGTACAAGAAAAAATTTCTTCGATTTTTTGTTCAGATACATTTGATAAGAGCGCTCACCACCTGGAAGCTGCGTGCTTCCTAAAAAAATCGCTTCTCCACTTAGATTTTTTTCTTCAGTTGCGAGATTCATGATGGAACCAATGCCAATCGGAAACTCTCCTACTGCTTTTGCTTTTACAACTGTAGCTTTCCATAGAGGATTTGCGAGAACGTTAGATGAAAGGAGCGAAAAAAATAAAAGAAATGAGACTTTTAAAATTTGCTTCATGATGGACCTCTCTGAGTAATTCGAGCGAGGTTACATTGTGAAGGGTAATATGGTCAATTTGAGTGAGGAAATTGTCAGGCTTTGTGAGAATTATTTCGACCAATCACTAAGCCCGTATTTCTTAAGAATCTCTTTAAGCTTGCCACTTTTTCTCAAGTCGTGAATTCCGTCATCCAGCATTTTTGCATACTTCTTAGATGAAGATTTTTTTGGTGAGAAGGCAATGAAGAGATCGGGATCAGAAGCAAGATTGCGACTTGCGGGCTTAAAATTCTGGACATTTTTATTCAATTCCATGAGGGTGTAATAAAGCACCATTGGATTTTCAACAAATCCATCAAGCCTTTTTGCTTCGGTCATTTGAATCATGCGTTTTAAAGCGTCGTTGCCTGAAATAACAGTTAGCGAAGGATTTTTTTGGGCCACTTGCTTATCGACTTCGTCACCATAGCTGTAGTCGTTGATCACACCTAACTTAACATTCTTCAAGGACTCGACATCTCTATAGCTCCAGTGATTAGAACTCAGTGTGAAATAATAGTTTTCTAACTTTCCAGAAGGTATCGAGGGAATAATGAACCCAGGGACGTCTGCTTTACTGGCCCCTACGATTCCATCGTACTTGCCGGCCTTGGTGTCCTTAATAGCACGGGCCCAATTTAATAATTCATAACGAATCGTATGTCCTTTG
>CBIHOP010000557.1:0-1583 GCA_966211385.1 uncultured Bacteriovorax sp. | reverse complement strand
CCAGTCTTTAGTCGGAAGATTTCTGTTGAGATCCACAAGGTGTGCATTCACACGCGTCTGGTTTTTGTAACCATCAACATTCAGGATAGGAATGACGATCATAGGAAGATCTTTCAGTGTGTGCTCATTTTTGAGCCACTGAAAAAACTTTAAAAGGTCGGCGCGATAGTTGTTAATCGTGTGCGCAGATTTATTAAGACGACTCAGATTAGTCAGGTATTTATCGAGAAGAACGCTTTCTCGCGATTGATTGTCATTAGAATGATGGATTAAATTCACTCCTTCTATTTTAGAGTCCCGATTCTCTATGTAAACGAGAAAATGCGTTTGAGTATTTTGAAAACTCTGCCGAATAAACGTCCATGAAAACGATTTACACTCTTTTTTTCTTCGTTTTATTCACCATGAGCTGTGGCAAAGACATGATGCCCGAACGAGTTGTTGCGTGCAATTCCGGATCATCATCAGAAAACTGCGACTGCTTTAAAGCGACTAACAAAGAAAGATTGAATAACAATCTTGAACCAATGGCCTTTTGTGAGGCGTGCGCTCGTATGTCGCAAGAACATGCTGATGATATGGCCGCCAATAATTTTTTCTCCCATGATCGACCTGCGGTCGGTGGAAAACCGGCGGAAACTTTTGTTCAAAGAGCATCTCGCTTTGGTGCGGGAATTTCCGGTGAAAACATCGCAAGTGGTGCAACCGGAAACAGCGCGGTTGTTTTATGGATGGGAAGTCCTGGACATAAGGCCAATATTCTCCATTCAAGTTATAAGTCATTTGCGTGCGGAACTAAAAATGGATATTCGGTACAAGTTTTTTCAGTGAGTGCCCAATAAAAAATCAAGATAAACTTCCATTCGTTATTTTGTTTTCGTTGATCGCATCTTGCGGTCAGATTAAAGACGCTAAAAAAATTGCGGCGGTCGTTTCAAATGATCCAGCTAAAACTTCTCAGAATTCGGGTACAAGTGCTGTAGATACTTCAAATATTCCAAACGTCGGCCCCTACACGCCTGGTTCGTATTTTAAAATTTTAACCGAAGTTGATTCGGCCAAAGACACTCGTCTTTATCAGTTCCATTATTTTGGCGATGGAACTTTTAAAATTGAGCAAAAAAGCTTTCCTGCCGGCAAAATGGAGAGTGGATTTTTCCATCTTTCTAAAGGCACGTACAAAGAAGACAAGGACTCCGGAACCATCGTTCATACGGTGACATCTGATAGTTGTGATGATCTTTCCGAGCGTGTTGTGACGATTACAGGCGATGCCGGTGACCTGATAAAAGTCACCAGCAAGGGGCAAACGCTGCAACTCTACAGCGCACTTTCATGGTCACTTCCAAAAAGTTTTAGCAGTTCGATGGGTCCTGTGACTGAAGATCTCGGTTGCAAAAAATTCTAAAAAATCTGAAATAGTACTTCCTATAATTTATATTATAGGAAGAATTATTATTTTAAGTCATTTGTATTATTGAGAAATGCTGTATTAGGCGTTTAAAGCGTTTAATTCAGACCAAGCAAGGTCTCGATATCCATATGATCTTCATCTTCCATCGTTTTTTGCTCCATCTCTTGAT
>CBIHOP010000556.1:0-1603 GCA_966211385.1 uncultured Bacteriovorax sp. | reverse complement strand
TAATGGTCCTGCCCACTTAATTGTGTTTGGAGTATTTCAGTATATTTACAAGATAGTAATCAATTATGGCGGATATATAATGCCGACTGTCTCGGGGATGCCTGCAATAGCGCTAGCTCTTTTAAGTTATTATTTAGCAGGTAAATTGTTGGCCAAAAAAGTTTAATAAGTATTTCGATGTTTGACTACGTGATGCAAAATAACCAGTTGCAAATATTGCTTTTTGGGAAAATTCAAATTTTTTCTCTTTTATTGAGTGATATTATTTCAGCCGGAGAAATTTCAGCTCTTCAAATGTTAGTACCTCATTTTATAACCGTTCAGCTTCTGAATTTCGGCCGACCTGAGACCCAAGTTAGGACCGACTCGAAGTTGAGTCTTTGCGCGTTGTTTGGTCCGCAAATTCTTTCGGTGTAAGTCCACCAAGAGAACTGTGCGGACGATTTTCATTGTAATCAATTCTCCATTCTTCGATAGTCCTACGGACTTCTTCTAGACTGACAAACCAGTTCTCGTTCAGACATTCATTCCTCAGTTTTCCATTGAATGATTCGATGAATGCATTTTCGTTTGGTTTTCCTGGCCTGATGAAATCAAGTTTGATTTCCTTTTCAAATGCCCAGGTGTCCATGGCTTTTCCTGTGAACTCAGAGCCATTGTCGATATTAAAAATCTTAGGAAGAATTTTGAGATTTTCCAAAGCTCTTGTCACAGATTGACCTGGAATTGAAAAGTCAGCATGAAGCAAAACGCATTCTCTTGTGAAATCATCAACGACTGTGAGAATGCGAAACCTTCTTCCTGTTGGGCCTAGAGAATCTGACATAAAATCCATCGACCATCGTTGCTTAGGTCCTGTAGGTGGCTCAATGGGAGCTCTTGGCATGCTTCTAATCTTTCGACCTTTGCGGATCTTTAAAGATAGTTTTTGTTCTCTGTAGATGCGTCTAAATTTTTTCTGATTCATCTTAATACCTTCTCTGATGAGAATGCGGTGGAGCTGGCGATAACCCCACCGGCGTCTGTGCTCTGCAAGCTCTTTGATGCGTTCGATGATCTTTGGATCATCTTCACGGATGGTCTGATATCTTTTTACAGTTCGAGACAATCGGAAAAGCCTGCAAGCACGCCGCTCACTTACTGGATAAGTGTCTTGCGTATAAATCACCGCGGCCTTCCTGGCCGCAGGCTTCACCACTTTTTTGAATTTACATCTTTGAGAATCTGATTATCGAGCATGAGATCAGCGATCATTCGTTTTAATCGCGAGTTCTCTTGTTCAAGGCCTCGAAGTTTTTTGGCATCAGAAACTTCCATGCCTCCAAACTTGGCCTTCCATTTAAAAAATGTTCCTTTGGAAATCCCGTGCTGTCGACAAACTTCTGTTGTCGGCGTGCCGCTCTCTGCTTGCTTCAATATTTTTATGATCTGTTCTTCCGTGAACTGTGATCTTCTCATACGCTCTCCTTCAGTCGAGTTTTGCGCAGGAAGACTCAATTATCAAGTGGTACTAAATCCGGGTCTCAGGTCGCTTATGAGTGGAGAGAGATTGGTTGCGGGGGCAGGATTTGAACCTACGACCTTCGGGTTATGAGCCCGACGA
>CBIHOP010000555.1:0-1604 GCA_966211385.1 uncultured Bacteriovorax sp. | reverse complement strand
ACCGCCTAAGCCAACCAAAAGAAGAAACCATTGAATTGGGAAAATTGAACGAGGTATGTTATCACTCAAATTCAACAAAAAAAGTGCAAGGAATGCTGCGGGAACTGCTAAGCTCACCCCTTTAATAACTCTCAATAGATCTGGGGTACTCGAAAAACGCCAAATCCCTTTGTAGTTACCCATGAAATATAAACAAGCGACTTGCAGAACACCAACAATGAAACACTTTAAAAAGAATGTGTGAGAAAAAAGATAAACTGGAAAATCACCAAATCTTAAAACATAAGCAAAAATAAATGTTGAGACTGATATAAAAAAATCAAAACTAATAACAATCGTATTTTTTTGAGTATTATAAATATTTGTAAAAAGTGTTTTCATATTATTTGATTTCTGTTGCTGATTCGATTACTTTCTTTATTTCATTAGCGACTGTTACCATGTATTTTTCATCAAGAGTAGGATGCACCAAAAACATTAAACTTGTTTCTCCGAGTTCCTTCGCAACGGGTAATCTTTCTTTCGGTTTTGATGGAAGTGTTTCGAAAGCTTTTTCCAAATAAATCTCACTACAAGATCCACTGAAGCAAGGTACTCCCAATTCATTTAACTCATGTATAATGCGATCGCGACTCCAGTCTTTCTTCAATTTTTCCGGCTTTATGAAGGCATAATACTTGTAATAAGCGTGACCAATATTCGCGGCAGGCAATGGAATTCTTAAACCGGCCAGGGGACTTAACTCTTTCGTTAATATCGCTGCATTTTTATTTCTTATTTTAATTTGCTCGTTTAATTTTTTTAACTGTAATCGCCCAATTGCAGCTTGAAACTCAGTCAAACGCCAGTTTGTACCAAAGGTCTCAGTTAGCCATCTAAAACCGGGAGGATGTTCTCTGTTATAAACAGCATCATAACTTCTTCCAATATCTTTATATGCCCAAGCACGCTTCCAAACTGTTTCATCGTGTGTGACAAACATTCCCCCCTCTCCTCCCGTCGTGATGATTTTATCCTGACAGAAAGAAAATGCAGAAGCATGTCCGAATGAACCTATAGGTTTACCATTATAAGTTGCACCGTTTGCTTGAGCGCAGTCTTCAATGACTTTCAAATCATGAAGTCTCGCAATCTCCATGATCGCATCCATATCACACGGCCATCCAGCTAAGTGAACTACTATAATTGCTCTAGTTTTAGGCGTAATTGCTTTTTTTATGGCTACGGGAGAAATGTTTTGACTATCACGATCGACATCCACTGGAACTGGAAGAGCGCCGCGCATGACTGCACAACTAGCCGTAGCAATATAAGTCCTACTTGTGGTGATAACTTCATCACCTTCACCGATTCCTAAAGCATAAAGAGCAAGCTCTAATGCGACAGTTCCATTTGAAACAGCAACAGCGTAAGGAACACCAACATAGGCTGCATATTCTTTTTCAAAGTGACGACAAATATCACCCGTCCAATAATTAACTTTCCCACTTTTGAGTACATCAGTTGCAGCTGCAACTTCATCTTCAGGATAAAACGGCCATGGAGCTGGAGAAGATATTTTACTCATTAAATTTTCCCATTAAATTCTTTAATTACTGCTGGTA
>CBIHOP010000554.1:0-1613 GCA_966211385.1 uncultured Bacteriovorax sp. | reverse complement strand
AGTAATTCGTGAAGCAAGTTTCGGATCAAGCTTACGCGAGAGCGGGAAAAAACCAGTCACATTATCGTCCGAACCTGGGTACGGAATCAATTTAACTTTATCCACTGCTTTTTCTGCAGCTGCGTAATAAAGAAGAACATCAGGAAAAGCAAAGTATGATCCAAACGATCTATTAGCGAGAACTTTTTTCAAATTGAGTTCAGCAGAATTATCACCACCAACTTCATCAAACTTGATTGTTGCTTGATTCTCATCAAAGAATTTTGGAAGATTGCCTTTGAGCAATTTGCTGATTGTTTTTCCTTTTAAATCATCGGCCGATTTAATTGAATCTAGTGGCTCTGATTTCAAAACCAGTAAACCTTGCTTCCCCCAAAGCGGAGCGTTCTGCGTGAAAATAAATTTTTCTAAGCGCTCTTTGTTTGGAACAGAAAGTCCAATCATATCAATTTCGCCCGCCTCGAGCATCGTTAACAATCTTGCGAATGGAACCGGGCCAACCCATTCAACTTTGATATCAGCTTTCGGTGCAATGATTTTTTCAATAACATCAACTGCTGCTCCTTTTGGTGCCTGCGCTGTCGCTCCTTGAATCATGTGTGGTGGATAAACAAAGTACCCAACTTTGATTTTGTCAGCAGCTTGATTGGTCTGAATGAATAATAGGGAGAGAAAAAATATCTGTGAAATTTTCTTCAATGAAAACATGACTACTCCTTAGTCTCTACATGAATAATAAAATTCATCTTAGCTAAGGTTAGAAACTTTTCACCTTAATTAAACATCAATAAGGTGTAGAGCGATTGTCTCATTATTTTATTTGAGGGTACGAAAACTCGTCGAGGATAGCTGACGAAAAGGATGATCTGGCAAAATGATGATTTCTAAACGTGGAGCAATTGCCTTCACTTTTGCAAGCTGCTCTTCATAATCAGTACGTTCGAAATCGCGAGGAACGATATAAAGTTTTGTAAGTTTGCGAAGAATTTCTTCCGGGCGAGTCCATTTGAAAAAATTCATAAAGGAATCATCACCCATTAAAAAATTCACTTCTGGAATTTGTACTCGAGTAATCCAATTCACTGTTGGATTCGCCACATTCTTTCCTAGAAATCCTGGATAAATGCTGAAAGGTTTTCCCCTTAGTATCGTACAAAGTTCGGTGAATGTTTCATAAGGTGAGCGCTCTTCAAAACGAATTTTATGCGGATTACAGTCTGGAACGACGATAATATTTTGTTCCGGGCAACTCTCCAGGCAATTGAGATGACCACGATGAAAAGGATGAAAGCTTCCGCCAAAAAATGTGACGGAATTTTGTATTTCAACTTTATTGATATCGGGATGAAATCCTGAAGTAACATTCTGAGTATCAGGCATAAAAGGGAACAAATCACCAAGTGCAACCAACAGCTCCAGTTGATCAAGTTCGGAAAGATTTTGTAACGAGACAACATCTTTGAATGTTCCATCACTCAATCGAACTTCCAGTGAATGTCTAAACTCCAGTGGATAATGAAGTTTCATTTTTCTCCCAAGATTTCCTACGATGTTCCATCAAACCGTGAAGAGTGTAAATAAGAAGTCCGCACCAAATGAATCCAAATGACCAG
>CBIHOP010000553.1:0-1622 GCA_966211385.1 uncultured Bacteriovorax sp. | reverse complement strand
TTCTTTCTCTACTTTTTTAAGACCAGTAACATCGATGGTATCGATCTTAAAAAGATCAGATCTTTCACCTAAGTCTTCAGCACCAAAAACACTAAAGCATAAGCTTTGCAGAATCAGAAAAATGAATGAGAAATATCTCAGAGACATTAAATCTCCACAGTCGATTAAAATACTAAGGTATTAAAAGTAGCAAGAACATCTTGATGTGCAAAGAACTTTATCACTGGAGAAGACTCACTGAGTTACGAGTACTCCATCGCGCATGATAAATTGTTTTGGAAAGCTTTGAGCAATTACCGGATCGTGTGTCACAATCACCAACGTGGCCTGAAAATCACGTGCTAATTCTTTCAAAAGTTGGATAACTTTTGCAGAGTTCTCCGAATCAAGATTTCCTGTCGGCTCATCGCAAAGAAGAAGTTTAGGTCTCAAAGAAAGGGCGCGAATGATATTGATTCGCTGCTGCTCACCACCTGAGAGTTCAAAAGGAAATTTCTTAAGACAATGCTCAACACCTAAATGTTTAGCAAGCTTCTCTGCTCTGGCCACAACTTCTTCACTAAACATTCCACCCAATCGTGAAGGCAAAAGAATATTATCTAAACAGTTCATGGAAGGAAGAAGAAAGTGAAATTGAAAAACGAATCCAACATAACGATTGCGATAGAGAGCAAGATCTTCGTCAGAGAGCTCAACTAAATTCTTTTGATTGACGATGACTTTTCCTTCGGATGGACGATCAAGTCCTCCTAACAAATAAAGCAGTGTTGATTTACCAGAACCAGAAGATCCGCGAATGAGATATTCTCCGCCTTCATCCATTGAAAGAGTCACACCATTTAAAGCGCGTGATTTATTATATGTTTTTTTAACATTTTCTAATTTAATCATCATACAAATTCCTGCCTCAAACCTTCCAATAAACTCTTACGGCGAAGTTTAATCAACAACGTAAAAGTGATCAGCATGACCCAAAATAGTGCGAGCAAATAGACAAAACCATAATCCATCCATGACAAGTGCATTTCAATTCTTGGCATGTAATAGATTTCGGCCGGTAATTCAAAGAACGGTAAATACAGAAGAAGAAAGTGAAAAAGTTTTACTAATAAAAACGCCAGCGGACACGCCACTAACCATATAAGTAAAACGAGTTGCAGCCAAATGCGGCCCATTGCTTTTTTCGAAAGGCCTAGTGCCTTGAAGAGAAAAAGTTCTTTTGCTTTTTTTTCATTGAGGAAAATGATGAATGCGAGAACATTAAAAATGGAGATCACGACAATGATCTGCAGAATGAGACTGATCAAAACTTTCTCGGCCTGAACCGCTTCGATGAGTGCGGAAAATTCGCGCCAGTAAGGTTTGAAATAATAGCCTGGAGAAAAAGCGTAACGAAGATCGCGCATCTTGTTTTCGATTTGCTCGAGATCATTCGTTGAATCTTTGTGTTTCGTTACATTGAACGAGAGCATGTTGATCTTTTGCCCTAATTCTAAAATTTGCTGAACATCCTCTAAGCGCGCATAAATGAGACGCGAATCTTTTTGATAAACACCGTGAGTGATAATCGATGAAACTTGAAATCGATGCAAGGCCGGCATGCCTTTTAAAGTCGCATTGCC
>CBIHOP010000552.1:0-1629 GCA_966211385.1 uncultured Bacteriovorax sp. | reverse complement strand
CATGTCGCTCATGAGTTTTACGAGTAATCACTCCCTCGTAATTCGCACCTTTACTTTCCAGAAACTTCACCATTTCTAGATTTCCAGCTTTTAGTGCAGCCATCATGGGAGTGAATCCGACTGTGTTGGGCATATTAATGTCATTACCTGCTGTTAATAGTAATTCCACCTGGCTAAAATTTTTTTCTTCAATTGCAGTGTAAAGATCATCTTTTAAAAAGATAGAGGTATTTGAAAAGGTGAAAGAGATTAAAACCACGAGTGGAAATGCATATAGAAAAGTTAAACCATATTCTTTTTTCGGAATCCATTCAGCGTCTTTGTATGACAATTTTTCAAATTGCCATGTTTGGATTAGCGAACGATAGTAATAGAAAATTCCAAAAATTATGTATGGGGTGATCAGCCATAAAGAAAAAGTATCCAATGCATATCGAATTTCTTTTGCGAAATACGTGTCCAGTAGAATATAAATTGCGATCAATAATATGAATCCCCAAACATTCAGTAGTTTTTCGCGTACTGTTCGGACTACTTTTTTTATTCCCTCTAATCGAATAAAGTTTTTACGAGGGGTGTTTAATTTAGAATGTAAGTCGCTGATCGCTAGTAGTATTGTTATTAAAATACAGTTCATCAGAACTGAAGCGGTTGAACCAGCTTTCAGTTGAAATATTTCCACAGAAATATAATTCCAAAAAAAGATAATCCAAACACAAATAGGGATTGCTGACATGAGATATGAACAGATTTGTGAGATAATAATTTCTTTTCTAGACATTGGAAGAGATGCTGAAAATTTCCAAGAGAAATCTACTGCAAATTTATCTTTGATACTGAAAGAATTAAAAAATAAAAATATTACGATCATGAATTTAAGGTAACCTAAATCCACGAGGCTAGTTATTGCATAAACAGAAACGAGTAATGCAATTTGAAAAAACAACTTGTGCTTCATCCACTCAAACTGATGCTCCAACACAACCCGAACTTTCTTATAATTTATATTCACGCAACTTTCCTCACTGAAAAAAGTTCCAGTATCGTGCCAGGATGTTTGAGAGTGCACACACCTTTATCGATGAATAGAACTCTGTCCGCACGATCGATTAAATCTTCTGCAATGTTGGTTGCGAGAATGATGCTCATTTGATGTTTTGTTTTGTAGTGATGAAGGGCCTTGAAAAATTGATCGCGAGATTCAGGGTCAAGCACTGCCGTCACTTCATCAATGAGCAGAAGTTTTGGTCGTGTTGAGAGGGCTCCAATGGTGAGAACTTTTTTCTTCTGACCTGTTGAAAGAGAGCCGATCTTTTCACTCTCATCAATGTTGAAAAACTCTAGCAGTGATTTTTCATCTTCACGTTTGTAACTAGAGTAGAGGTCTGCAATGAAATTCAGATACTGTCTGACGGTGAGTGTTTCTTTAACTGTTGAATCGTGAGCGATATAACAAATATGTTCGAGGTTTTTTCGCTCGAGTGCGAGTGGGTTTTCATCGAGAACATAGAGTGAGCCACTGGTGGGTGTGCGGAGGCCAAGGCAGAGATCAATGAGCGTGGTTTTACCCACACCATTTCTTCCGAGCACTCCTAAGAATTCCCCTTCCATTAAATCAAAGGAGACATC
>CBIHOP010000551.1:0-1631 GCA_966211385.1 uncultured Bacteriovorax sp. | reverse complement strand
GAAACAATCGAGGCAAGTTTCAGTGAAGAAGGAACTTACTTCTGGAAATTGATCTCTCCCGATGGTTTAAGCGGACCAGTTCGATCGTTTAGAATCATAAAAGAAAAACCACTCATCGTTAGTGCAGATCGCACGATTGTGACGAAAGCAAAAAATCAAACAAACAGCGTGTTCATCAAATGGAAAACAGCTCCTGGCGAAGAATTTAAAAAATATCAAATACAAATAAATGAAAAAACTGTTGTAACAAATCTTTCACATTATGAATGGAGCCCTGAGGAAACAGGTCAATATCAATTACGAATCAAAGGATTTGAAGATAGTCGTCCACATGCGCTTTGGAGCGAACCCATTCAATTAAGTGTGATTGAAGAGCGACCTGTTGAACTTAAGAATCTTATGCCCGATGATCTGCAAATTGTGGCCTATGACGAGGGAGCAATTAAACACTCTTTCCAATGGGACGGTCCCTTATATGATTTCAATTATACAGTGACGTTAAAAGGTGCTGGACAAACTTATAACTTTAAAACTCTCAGTCCAAATACAATTGTTCATGTCTCTAAACCTGGAAACTACCAATGGACCATTCAGGGAGTGAGCCCTTCTGGAATTAAAACCAACATTCTTCAAGGTAAAATAACTTTTAAAAAACCACTCTCCATTTCTCAGCTTCCTTCTGCTGGTGCAGTCATTGAATTGGATAGGCCAGATCAATTGGTGAAATTTGCATGGAAGGAATTCATCAATGCTGATTATCATTTCGAACTTGCGGAAGATGATCAATTTCAAAAAATTCTAAAAGATGAAGTGCTCAAGTCCCCTTCAATCAACACCGTTGTTGGTCGTCCAGGAAAATATTTTTGGCGAGTAAAAGTGAAGGGAGCAAAAGGCGAAGAATATTCTCGACCAGTAAGTGTTGAATTGAAACCTTCACCTCCCCTTCAAGCACCAGATCAATTGCCAGACCTGAATTTAAAACTTCGTTATCAAACGACGCCCTCTTCTACATTTTTCAAAATTCTCGATTTTTTTGTTACGAGCGCTATCGCCAACGAACCAATTGCTGAAACGGAATGGACACTACCCGCTCAAACTCGCGCCAAAGAATATGTAGTCGAGATTTACGCTGATAAAGAGAAAACTAAACTCATTCAACGTTTGCAAACAAAAGAACCAAAAGTCATTTGGAAACAGGCCATCCCTGGGACCTTTTATTGGCAAGTGGCCTATATTGATTTTTGGGGAAGACAAACTGAATTTTCAAAACTTTCGAAACTTGTAGTTGAAAATGATGAAGAAGCTGAGAAAGAAGCCTTCACGACAATGGAGCTTGAATCCCCTGCTCACCGAGAGAATATTCTAGAGAAAAGCGATTCTAGCGCGCAATTTTCATGGAAGTCTAATTCTGCTAAAGACTACATCTTTTTAGTTGCAAATGATTTAGATTTTGAAAAAGTGGTTGTTACAAAAAAAACAAAAAAAGAAGAAATCACTTTAACCTGTCTCGATCTTCAAAAAAAACCAGGTGAATATTACTGGAAAGTGACGAGCGGAAAATTTTCTTCCAAGCGAAGAATGTTCGTCGCCAAGTGCGAAACCCCACCTGCACCCATTATACTTGCGGAAGA
>CBIHOP010000550.1:0-1640 GCA_966211385.1 uncultured Bacteriovorax sp. | reverse complement strand
CCGTTTTTCATGATTTAGGAAATACCAACTTCACCTTTTTATCCAGCAAAGAAACTTTTGATAAGGCCGTTAATAACAAAATTATTACTAACGCTCTCAACTCGTTTGGACTGAATACTTTTGCTTCAGGCCGAAACGATATTCTTGTTATGACTGATGAAGGTGAAAAAAAGTTTTCAGGAAGTGCATTCAAAGAAACAAAGGACCGCTCGTTTCACCATGGGACGGTACTCATCAATGCTGACATGACAAAATTAGGATCATACCTGAATCCAAACGTTAAAAAACTTCAATCAAAAGGTATTACTTCTGTTCGTGCGCGAGTCACAAATCTTGCTGAACTCAATGCAGATATCAATCACGATGAAGTTTGTTCGCGCATTATTCAGGAATTTTTTAATCACTATCAAGCAGAATGTCCGATTGAAATCTTAGATCATGAATATTTAAAAACAATTCCAGCTCTTAATGCTCACTTTCAAAAAATGAGTGATTGGAACTGGAGATTCGGTGAAGCACCACAGTTTAACCATCAAATGACAGAGCGATTTGCTTGGGGATTAGTAGAAGTTCATTTAGATGTTCACAAAGCACAAGTGGAAAAATCGCAGATTTTTTCTGATTCGCTTCATCCTGAAATGATCGAACAACTTATGGCCTCTCTCCAAAATATTCCCTATACTAAAGAAGCTTTTCAAAAGGCCATTAGAAGTGTGTCTGATGAATTGCCGATGATCAGCGAATATCTTCAAGAGTTCGAAGAATGGATCGTCAAAGAAATCAGTTAAACTAAAAATCTTCAAGCACAGAAGCATAAAGAGCTATGATGAGAAACATGAAGTTTCATGAGCACGCCGTTTTCATATGGAAGTCTTTTTTAAAAGACCGCTGGGCGATTTATTCTCTTGGTGCCTTCGCCGTTTTGCTCACCAACCTCATGCAAATTATCGCTCCCAAAAACATTGGATGGATTGTCGATTTTTTCGATCACAAACCAGTGCCTTCGTTTCTGGAAGGAGCGACTCCAGAAAAAACATTTTTCAATTTGTTTCTCGTTCTCGCAGTCTCGCGTGTTCTCATTAATATTTTTAGATTCATGTGGAGAATTACGCTCGGCCGTCAAACCCATTATGCTTGTGGTGAACTTCGTCGCGATGTTTGGGAGCACGTTCGCTTTTTTAAAAAAGAAGATCTGGAGCGCAAGTTCACGAAAGGTATTTTGATGAATGCGCAGGCATCAGATACCAACAGCGCACGTTTTATTTTCGGATTCACCCTCGTTGCTATCTTTGATGTTTTCTTTTTAGGTGTTTCAACGTTCGTCACGATGGGGCTTATTCACTGGCCGATGGCCCTTCTTTCATTTGTGGTTTTGTTATTTGTTCCACTTTTTGTCCGCAAACTTTCTATGCGTGAAGTAGAACAGTTTAGACTAATTCAAGATACACTTTCTCATTTCAATGATCTTTCTTCTCAAGCCGTGTCGACTATTAAACTGCAAAGACTCACGCAGACAGGTCCTTTTTGGGAACGCAGATTGATGGGTGTTGCAGAAAATCATCGCGCTCAACGATTGAAGGGAGTTGGTATTTCGCTTCTTTACATTCCAGTGATGGGTGCGGCCTCTATTCTTTCGTACG
>CBIHOP010000549.1:0-1641 GCA_966211385.1 uncultured Bacteriovorax sp. | reverse complement strand
GAGCTTGCCTACCAAGCTTCTAAACTTGCTTCACTTGGAGAAGTAGCTGCAGGGATCGCTCACGAAATCAATAATCCGCTTGCAATCATTTCTTCGAGCGCTCAAATCATGGAAAATCTTCTGCAGAAAGAAACGGTGGATAAAGAAAAATTTAAATCACTCACCACCAACATTAAACAAACTGTTGTTCGTGCAAGCAGAATTGTTCAAGGAATGCGCAATATCGCTCGTCAGTCAGACTCAGATCAATTTGAAACAACAACAATTGCTGAAATGCTCGAAGACTCTACAAATCTATGTTTGGAGCGTTTTAAATCTCGTGGTGTTGACCTCAAAATTTTTGCAGATGAAGCAACACTGAAGACTAGCATAGATGTGAATCGCACAACAATCTCTCAGGCCTTTATTAATTTTCTCAATAACGCTTTTGATGCTGTTGTTTCAAAACACGATCGTTGGGTAGAGTTGCATTTAGATCTGAAACAAGAGCATCTTTGCATCAAGATCATCGACTCAGGACATGGTATCCCGCAGGACATTCAAGAAAAAATCTTCCAGCCTTTTTTTACGACGAAGGACGTTGGAAAAGGTACAGGTCTGGGACTTTCTTTATCAATGAGTTTCATCAAGCAGCATAATGGAACGGTGACAATTGATAATCGTAATCCTCATACGTGTTTTATCATCATGCTCCCTTTAAAACATTACGTCTAAGTGCTACACTTTTCATCATGGATCATGATGTAAAAACGAATCGAAATATTCTTATAGCTGTGTTTGCCATGATGTTGGTTCTCGCAGGATTTCTGCTGAAATTCTATGTAGACCAAAAAAAAGAAAACAGCTCGCTTCGGATTAAACTTCTCACTATGGCCGCCAATCGCAAGCAACCCACGACGTGGAAACAGTTAACGACAAGAACTGCGACTCAAAATCAAACTCAGAATAAAACTCAAATTCAAACACCACCGGCGCAAACAGCTGTTGCTGAAACTGAAAAAGTTCCTTTAGCCGATCGACCTCTGGAAGATCTGGTTGCTGAACTCAACATCAACATGCGAAGTGTGCAAGCGGCCGCTGCTAAAGATTTGGATCACAATATTGAACTTGCAGAAGAAATCATCTCGCGTGAGCCAGGAAGTTATGCTGCCTATAAAGCAAAACTTATTTCAATGCTCATTAAAGAAGGAAAGTATAGTCAAGATTTGGATGATGGTGAAGTTGAATCAGTTTTAGAAAGCATGGCCGGATTTGATATTACTACTGATGCTGTTGCCAGACGTGAAGCTGCACTTCTTTCAAACGCCAATAATCAATTGATGATTTATCAGGATCAACTAAGAACAGTAGCTCAAGAGCGAGTGGCCCTCGATGACCAGCTTGAAGCGCTTGACCCGAATTCTCCTGAAGCTTCAGTGCTTATGTCTCAAAGACAAGAATTGCTGGCGAGAGAAGAAGCAGCGAGTATGCAGCTCAATCAATTCCAAAATACTGTTCAAACTTCCTTGGCAGACGACAGTTATCTCAATGAAGAAATTGTAGAAATCCCTTTTATGCGTGCACTTGCCAAAAATGATTTCGATACAGTGGAAGATGATGCTGCTGCATTTATCGAACAGTTTCCCACATCTGTAAGTGGAT
>CBIHOP010000548.1:0-1644 GCA_966211385.1 uncultured Bacteriovorax sp. | reverse complement strand
AACTCGTTCAGAAAACGCCCCTAATCTTGTTTCTGAAACAGTAAAAATTATTTCTCCATCAAAGAAAATTTTTATTCTCACTAATCAAAATAGAAGTTTTTCAAAAGGTGATTTCATCTCGCTACTTTTAAATAACAAATTAGTTTGTCGCGCTCTTGTTGCAAAAGTTAATGAAGAACAACTTTCTGGAATCAAAATTGTTAAAATCTACAATCTAGAATTGTGGAAACAGTTGGGCCCAAATAAAGAAGTTCTCGTTCTTAAAGGTGATGATAGTTATTACACAATCAAAGAAGCTGCTCCGCCAGAAGACGAGAAAAAAGTAGAATCCAAAGTTCAAGACGAAGAAGATCTTTATAATTCAACTTCGCTCGACGATGATGATTTATCGCTTGAAGAAAATAATAGCCGTCTCATTAAAACAGATAATTTGCTTTCACTTGGTGTAGGGATGATTGAAGCAAAAGATGTTGATGGTTCTTCAAAAAGATATAGTCACATCAATGGTTCATGGGGATATCAGCTCACAGATAATATCTGGGGTGAATTAGGGGCCGGTACAAATACTATTTCTGATTATCCGGGAACTGGAATCGACACTCGTCTCATCAACATCATGGCGAGAGTGAAATATACATTCAATGCACCTTTTTATAGTTACATCATGCCGTATGTTGGATATCAGGTCATCACTGCTCAATCACCAGGCGCTGGTGAACCAGGCGAAGGGGCAACTGCCGAAACACTTGAACTAGAAAATCAACTCGTTGATGATTTGAAAAAAAGTTCTTTAATTTTCGGAGTGACTGTCCTAAAAAGAATTGTTCCTGGTTGGTTTATCAGAGCAGATTTAGGCTCTGACATTGTTAGTGGTGGACTTACTCTTGAATTTTAAATTTTTATTGCCTCTTTTAATTTTAGTTTGTGGTTGTGGTGTAAAAGCTCCACCTCTTAAACATCCAGACACTGTCATTGAGTCTTATGTAAGAACTTATACAACTGAATCTGAACCTGTTGTTAACAGTGATCAAAACAAAGTTGCTCCACCAGCACCAAGTCACTAATGTCACTTTTCATTGCAACTGGAACTAATCTTGGTGATCGAAAACATCAATTAGATTTGGCGAAGAATCACCTTCAAAATTTTTTTGAGCTCATTGCTGAAAGCAGGATTTATGAGAGCCCTGCTGTAGATTATCTCAATCAGCCAGACTTTTATAATCAGGTACTGGAATTTAAAACTCCAACGAACTTGAAACCTTTAGAGTGCATGCATCTCCTCCTTAAAATTGAAGCAGAAATGGGGCGGCAACGAAGTGTTGCCAAAGGGCCGCGGCTCATCGATCTCGATATCATTTTTTGGGATGACCTAAAAATTGAAAGTGCTGAACTGACACTTCCCCATCCACGGGCGTTTGAACGAAGTTTTGTCATACTCCCTCTCAGCGAACTTCCTGGTTACAAATTTCTCCAATCAAAATTTTCCTTTCCGTCGACTTTTACCAATTCTGCGACACCCGTATTATAATTAAGTTCACTCCAAAAAAAGGACGCGAAAATGGACTTCAACTTATCTAGCGATCAGCTCGAGATTAAAGAACTTGCCATGAAATTTGCTCGAAACGAAATGATGCCGAAGGCTCA
>CBIHOP010000547.1:0-1646 GCA_966211385.1 uncultured Bacteriovorax sp. | reverse complement strand
AATAACTTTTCAAACTCGCTCGCACTTGCCACTGGAAGTGTCAGAAGCGGATAAAATAATAGGGCGGCGATTATAAGATGAGCACGTATCATGCTCTCTCTTTCGCCATATAAAGATGAGATCTTTAATGGAATCTATCAGAGTGCTTTGGTTGGGTATTCATTAAAAAGGCCCGGTTTCCCGGGCCTTCCTTCACTTTATTCGCTATTCAGTCTCGTCTGTCTTACGATTTTTCATTTTTTCTTTCTTGCGGTCCTGTCTTTCCTTGATTGTCAGTTTGTGTTTTTGTTTGTCTTTTCCTTTTGCCATTGTCCGTCTCCTTTACAGGGTTTGTGGTTTAAGCACAAAAAAACGTTAACAAAATAATGAGAACAAATTCAATCAAATTAAATCTTGGCAGGCGTTAGGGTCATCGTTAATGAATTCTTGAATTTTCGTCAGCATCTGGTTGCAAGATGGATTAACTTCCGCTTCATAACGATTGATCGGCCCGTAATGCGCACGTAAAACGCGAAGAGTAGTCATCGCATACTCAGCAGCAAATCCCGGACACGATTTTAAAAAACTTTGAAATGTTGCTCCAGCACCTGTTCCCAAAATCGCCATATTCGTGCTCGAACAAGTCACTCCCTGTTTATATTGATTTAAAAAACAGCTTTGCGGATTTGCTTTGTATTCAGCATAGAGTTTTGAGAGTTCCGGATTAACACCGATTGAATCATAACTCGATTGAAAGAGACCTGCTTCCGCTTCGGCCGATGTTCTGTTGGCACTTGCCGAGCGATCCCAGCCCTCACAATACTTTCCAGAGCTCTCACGCATACCTAGACCAATCCCCAATGTGAAAAGTGATTTTAAAGGCGTTTGTCCTGCTGTCGTGTTGGCAATTCCTAAATTAGAAAATTGTGATGAGTAATAAGCAAGTGCATCTTTTGTAGTTGTTCCTTTGGCCGCACTCAATAAAGTTCCCAAAGACGTTGTCGATTTTAAACGACATAAGCTTCTTGCATAACTAAGGGCCATTCCTTTGATGTAGCCAATTGGTGCTCTTCCACGATCTTTCCATGAATAAGTCGCACAAGTTGATGATCCTGCAATATCTGCAATATGATCAACATAGGCCCCGTCACTATTCGGCAATGTTGGAGTTGTCGGAGTAGACGGTGTAGTTGGGGTCGTTGTTACGGGAGGGGCGGAGGGGGTTTCTGCAGCGGGTGTTTCTGGAGAATCAGTTGACGGTTGAGTAACAGTAACTTCATCTTCAAGCTCGGGTCTTTTGGCCCCACTCGCGAAAACAGATTGTGAATTGAGACAAAAAACGATCAGAGAAAAGTAGACACATTTCTTTTTAATTTGCTTCATCCTAAAGCTCCTTGAATGTCATTTTTTATAGGCAATCGAAGGCGATCATCCTGATCGACTTCTTTAGTAAGATTCGCTCACGCAGTATTCATGCCAGATGCAAAAAAAGAATTTTTTTATTAAGTGAGTGAGATTGGGTTAATGCTAGAAGTGATGACTCAAATGCTCAGTGACGAAGTGACCTTTAATGCGCAACCAAAACTTTTTTTTCAGTGACATAATGAGGGCGATCCGACGAGATCGCCCGGTGACATTATGATTTATTCTACGATTTTATTTTTAAC
>CBIHOP010000546.1:0-1658 GCA_966211385.1 uncultured Bacteriovorax sp. | reverse complement strand
TTTTGTTAGGTTATGAATTGTACTTTCCGTGCACAACTTCAACGGAAAGCGATTCTTCTTTAATTGTTAATAAATCATATTTCATTTTGATCTTCCTTGATTAACTGATTTGCATTTCGCTGACGAGAATTGAAGGTCCACCATCAGCTACTGGAAGCGGAGCTTGCTCCATCTTTCCACATCCACCAAAAGCTGAACTCTCCAGATGGAAATCATCTCCACAAGCTTCAATTTTTTTGAGCGTTTCAAAAACTGAACCAGAAAGAACAGAAACAAGAACAGGCTCAGCTAACTTCCCATCTTTAATTTTGTAAGCGCGAACCGGAGCAATCGTAAACGTGCTTCCTCCCGAACCATGCTTGAAATTTTCAATGTAGATTCCACCTTCTGCCATTTTGAGCAGATCTTTGTATGGCGTTTTTCCGCCCTCAATATAAGTTGAAGTCATGCGCACAATAGGTTCGAATTCAAAATTAAGCGCGCGTGCATTTCCAGTTGGTTTTTCTCCAAGCACATCTGCTGTATGTGTTGAATGCAGTCTTCCCGTAAGAACGCCTTCTTTGATGAGATAATTTTTTTGAGCGAGTGTTCCCTCATCGTCAATCGGACAAAATCCTGATGTATTATCGTGGCTTCCGTAATCTACGATTGAAAGACAAGGAGAACCAATCACACTTCCTAATTGCCACTCTTTTGTTGCTTCCGGATCTCCCATCATGAAATCTGCTTCAGACTTATGGCCGAAAGATTCATGTGTAAAGACTCCCGTAATTTCTGGAGAGAGGACAACTTTATATTTTCCAGGAGTCGCTGTATTGGCCGTAAGAAACTTTTGAGCTTCTTCAAAATATGCAAGAATGTTTTTTTCTAAACCATCAAGCGCCGCAAATGTTGAAACATATTTTCTAAAAGCATCATCAAAAAGTTGTTCACCTTTTTTTAGTACGCAGCCAAAGTAAAATCCCCCCTGATTGAAGTCATAAGAGAACTCAGTTCCTACCGACGATTTATAAAACTTTTCTTTATAAAGATCTGTGTAGCGAATTCTTGATTCAGTTAGATTTTCAATCTTTTGAAGCAGAGGAAGATAACGCTCAACAAGTGCCACTTTTTTCTCTAAACCAATTTTTGAAAAAGCATCGTTACTCTTAGAAATAAGATGATGTTTTCCATTGTTGGATGGGAGTTTATAACTTGAAGCGGTTTTAGGGTGAGCATGCGCTTGTGCGGCCAATTTTTTAATTTCAGCATCAAGATTTAAAACGGAAGTTGTTGAAGCATAAAACCACATATTGTTATGGTGAAGGCGAATGAATGCACCAAGAACAGGTCTTTCCGTTGCACCTGTAAGTTCTCCGTTTTGAAACATGCATCCCGTAGATTGCGTGCGCTCTACTCTTACATCGATAAAATGACATTGGTACGAATCCAGCTTGAGCTGATCCATGACTGACTTGATATCCATTGGGGCTCCTTATTTAAAGGGAAGAAAGGCAATAAATGTGACCTTGATCATACCAGACAACGCCAAGGCCATCGATAGAAACTGTTTTATTATTTTCTGACAATGCTTTTAACAGAGGATCGGAGTCGTGTTTACCACTGACTTCGCCCCTCCGGTATGACTTAAGATCCTTAAAAATAATTTTGCATGTAAG
>CBIHOP010000545.1:0-1676 GCA_966211385.1 uncultured Bacteriovorax sp. | reverse complement strand
AAGGTTGGATTTACACAATACGGACGGCTTTAAATATGACATTAGAACAACTTTCAAAAAGGTTAGCAATAACCAAACAGGGAGCAAGAGCAATTGAGGAGCGCGAACAACACGGATCCATTACAATTAACTCATTAAAAGAAGTTGGAGAAGCTTTGGATTTAAAGTTTGTTTACGGATTTATTCCAAAAGATGATTCACTTGATAACCTTATCTCAAGGCACGCTGAAGCATTGGCAATGAAAATCGTTTTAAGAACCAATCAAACAATGCAATTGGAAAATCAGGGAATCAACGACCAGAGTATCCAATCCGCAATAACAGAGTTAAGAGACGAGTTGAAACGAGAAATGCACAAGTCTTTATGGGATTAAGTTTAATTTATGAGGACGGACAAACACCCTTAAATGAAGAAGAAAAGGAAGGTCTAAAAATCAAGTCGATTACTACGCAGAAAGAACTTAACGAATTTGAGCAGCTGAATATCGAAAAGGCTCTTCAATGGCTTATTCGATCTAAACCAAAACCAGAGAAAATTCTGACGGAAGAATTCATTAAAGAACTTCATAAAAGAATGTACAGTGAAGTCTGGAAATGGGCGGGAGAATTCAGGAAGACGGATAAAAACATTGGGATTCAATGGTCAAAAGTTAGTGTTGAGTTAAGAACACTGATTGATGACACAAGATTTTGGATTGAAAACAACACCTTTTCTCCTGAAGAAATTGCAATTCGTTTTAAGCACAGAATTGTATCTATTCACTGTTTTCCAAACGGGAACGGCAGGCATTCAAGACTAATCGCCGATATCATCATGGAATCCATTTTTAAACAATCTAATTTCACCTGGCACCAAAGTAACATGGTGAAACCAGATGAAACCAGAAAAAACTATATCGCAGCTTTGCGAAAAGCAGACAAGGGCAACATATTACCCTTAATTGAGTTTGCAAATACGTAAATAGGTTACGGAGTTTGTAACTGAATTTTGTTTTTAAAACGAGAACAGATGTTAATTGAGACACTGTTGAACAGTTGTTCATTAGTTTTAAATTCGTATTATAATACGAATTCTTGTTTTCTTAACTTTGTTACATGCCTGACGTTCACAACAAAGAGACAAGAAGTTTTAACATGAGCAGGATTCGTTCAAAAAACACGAAGCCCGAAATGCTCGTTAGAAAGTTTCTTTTTGGAAAAGGCCTCCGTTACAAACTTCATGACAAATCACTTCCAGGCAAGCCCGATTTAGTGTTTCCCAAATATAAAGTGGCGTTATTTATTCATGGGTGCTTCTGGCACAGGCATGAAGGCTGCAAATACTTTGTTGTTCCAAAGACCCGCACAGAATGGTGGACGGAAAAAATTGGAAAGAACGTTCTCAAAGATGCGGAGAGCATACTAAAGCTTCACCAATTGGGATGGTCGCCGATGGTGGTTTGGGAGTGTGAGCTTAAAGCAGAAAAACGTGATAAAACATTGACTGATCTACTTAAAAAAATACGTTGAATAAATAATGGCCTCCAAATTAAAAGTGATCATCAACAGGAAAAATATTAGATTATTCCTAGTTAAACGTAAATCACTTACGAAGTTTGCAGGCAAATTTTACTTCACTAAGCAAAGTGAACAAATCAAAATATGGATTGTTATAAACCAAAAACGGTGAATAAATA
>CBIHOP010000544.1:0-1680 GCA_966211385.1 uncultured Bacteriovorax sp. | reverse complement strand
CTTCTGTTAATCAGTCGGTCATTCTGGAAAAAAGCCCACAGTATCAGCAACTCGTTCATTAAGAAAAAATAAATAAACTTGCACTCGAGGAGCTGACTCGTCTTGAATATCCAGATCTCTCGCTTCAAGTTTCCTACACGAGCTCCGGTTAAACTTTTGATCAGTCACTTCATCAAGGACAGAAAACTCACACCGTGGCCCTCGTTCTCAACATTCCTCTTTTTTCGGGTGGAAGTTTTGCTTCTACTCAGTTTGAAAAATATTATGCGAGTAAACGAGTTGAAGTGACGATTGGTCGTCAAAAGCAGGAACTCGAAAACAACTTGAACAATGCGCTTATTAAAATCGACGCCCTTAAGACATTGGTCTCTTCACTCACTTTAAATGTATCGCAATTTGAAGAGCTCTACCGCCTTTCCTACAAATCTTATCAATTAGGAAAAGGCTCATTGTTTGAACTCTTAGAAGTTCAAGATGATCTTCTCGATGCCAAAATCTCGCTCGCTCAAAATAAAATTCAATATTACACGCTCTCGCAAAATACTATCTGGCAGGCAGGCTTCTAATGAAATTGAAATACATCCCTCTTCTGATTCTAATCGCCGCTTGTGGACCTAAGGTCGAAGTTAAAACGATTAAACTTTCAAAAGGAACAGTGGAAAGCACAGTAACGACAACGAACTCAGGAACAGTTGAGGCCAAACAACAGGCCGAACTTGCTTTCGGAACTCCCGGCAGAATTTCCCGCATTCATGTTTCTCTGGGAGATAAAGTTAAAGCTGGAACGGTTATCGCTGAACTCGAAAACTCTGATTTAAAAGCAATCTTAGATGAAACACAAAAAGATTATGAGCGTGCTGAAGAATTTTTCAAGAGCGGGCTCGTCTCACGTGCCAACCTAGACAGCGCTAAACGCGCTCGTGAAGTCGCTCGTACAAATTTAAATAAAACGATGATTGTGGCACCATTCGACGGGATGATCACAGCCCTTAATTTAAAGATTGGTGAATTCTATCAATCAAGTGCAGGCATCACGACGTCGACAAAGAAAATCGATGTCCAAATCATCGATCTCAAATCGCGTTTGATCAAAGGTGAAATCGATGAAGTTGATCTGCAAAAAGTTAAAATCGGTCAAAGTGCACGCGTGAAAATCCCGGCCATGCGCAATCAACTTATCAATGCTCGTCTGACAAAAGTCGTTCCATTTGTAAGTACCGTGAAAGATCAGGATCGTACCAGCCAGATTGAACTGGAAATTTTAGACAACGATCTGCTTATTCCAGTTGGAGCTTCGGCCGACGTTGAGATCGTCGTTGAGAAAAAAGAGCAAGCTTCGATTCTTCCCGCTTCAACACTTACAGGTGTTGGATCTGATCGCTCAGTATTTGTCGTTAAAGATAATAAGCTTGTTAAAAGACCCGTTAAAGTCGGCACAGGAAATTATGATCGCGTAGAAATTCTAAGCGGCCTTGATGCCGGTGAACCAATCGCTCAGCCTCTTGAAGGTGTTGAGTTAACAGATGGGATGAAAGTTGATCCTAAAGAGATGCAATGGCCTTAATTGATCTGCAAAACATTCATAAAAATTTCATGATGGGCGAAGAAAAGATTCAGGCCCTCAATGGCGTGACAATTAAAATTCACGAAGGCGAATTTACATCTATTGTAGGTACTTCA
>CBIHOP010000543.1:0-1684 GCA_966211385.1 uncultured Bacteriovorax sp. | reverse complement strand
TGCGAAGTAAAGAGCAACGATACCAACAAGCATTAGGATTGATCCGAAGAAAGTATAAAGGAAGAATTTAACAGCAGCGTATTCTCTGTTTTCTCCACCCCATACACCGATAAGGAAGAACATTGGAATAAGCATAACTTCCCAATAAACGTAGAAAAGGAAGAAGTCTAATGCGAAGAAAACACCAAAAACTGTACTTTGCAGAAGAAGGAGTAGAGCAAAGTAAGCTTTGATTGATTTCTTGATTTGAGTCCATGAACTCAAAATACAAAGCATGAAAAGTAGACCCGTTAAAAGGACCATCGGCAATGTAATACCGTCCACTCCTAGTGAGTAGAAAATATTGAATTGCGAAATCCAAGGTATTTTCACGTTAAATGCTGTTTGCATTCCCGCTTGTGTCGTATCGAACTTTTTGTAGAGAACTAACGTCAAAGCGAATGTGATAATAGTATTAATTAACGCCCAAGTTTTAATCATCTTGGTTTTATCTTTTGGAAGAATTAAAACCCCGATCACTCCAATAATAGGCATCCACAAAATCCAACTTAACAAATCTAAACCGGCCACCGGTAAACCCCTTCTAAAAGTTACTATTTAAAACTAAAAGTTTAATGTCCAAACGTAAGAGCCAAGAATCACAATCAACACTACGAAATAAAGTTGAATGCGACCTGACTGGATAGTTCTAAGAACAACGTTCATTAAACGAACGCTTGCTCCTGTACCATCAACCATTCCGCTGTCGATAATGTTGTTATCGAACCAACGAGAAACGGCATAAGCATATCTGTTAACAGTTGCCCAACCATCTACTAAATAACGGTCATGCACTTCCATGTCGAATTTAGCGAGAATGTTGTTAAACGGAAGAAGACCTTTTTGAATGATCTTTCCAACGTAAAGTTCATCGAAATAATATTTGTTCTTAAGAGCAGTTCTCCATCCAGAGAATGTGTTTGCCCACCATTCTGGATTCCAAGTTTTCTTCACGTACATTTGGAACGCGATGAAAATTCCCGAAAGCGCGATAATGATTGAAAGAACAGCACCAATTTTGTGAGTTTGGTGAACATGGTGTGCTTCTTCTTCATTCATGCCATGGTTAGCATCGTAATGAGCAGGAGCAAAACCATCTTTATCTCTTGTATCAACTGAACCGAAATCTTCTCTCTTATATTGAGCGAATTGTCCCAGGTGTTCTGCTTTTGGTTTTTCAATCAAAGTAGAGAACCACTCATATTTTGAACCGAAAAGATTTACTTCGCCCTGACCAGTTAACGATCCAGAGTAGAAGAGACCAAGTGTGAAAACTGAAAGGATAAGAAGTGGAATGTTAGCATTCCAGCTAATGTGTTCATCATGAGCGTGATCGTAAATGTGGTGATCACGTGGCTCGCCAGTGAAAGTTAAGAACAACATTCTAAACATGTAGAATGCAGTTAACAGAGCACCACCGAAACCAAGAAGAGCTACTGGAATATAAACAGGATTGTGAAGTGCTTGAACAAGTGCATCTCCTAAGATTCTGTCTTTAGAAACAAATCCTGAGAAGAATGGAACACCAGCGATAGCAAAACAACATAACAACATTGCGAAGAATGTGTATGGCATTTTCTTTCTAAGACCACCCATTGATGGCATTTCATTTGTGTGAACAGTGTGGATAACTGCACCAGCTGAA
>CBIHOP010000542.1:0-1690 GCA_966211385.1 uncultured Bacteriovorax sp. | reverse complement strand
GAAATAAGACTGGAGATGACGATTAATTTCAACATGAATGTGACTCCTTAAATCGACTTAATTTTATCACACTCTTTGACAGAGTGAAGGGCCTTCTTTAAGCTAAATCTACTATGAAAACCGTCATTGAGACTCACGATCTAAGTCGCGTCTATAAAACTTATCAAAAACCAGAAGGTCTCCGTAATTCTATTAAGGGAATTTGGGAGAGAAAGTACGATCAAAAAATCGCGCTTAATAAAACAACACTCAAAATTGAATCTGGTCAAATTATTGGACTTGTCGGTGCCAATGGCGCCGGTAAAACAACCCTTCTGAAAATTCTCTCAGGTTTAGTGACTCCTAGTTCTGGAGATGCTTCAGTTTTAGGTTTCAAACCTTGGGAGCGCCATAATGAATATCTTCGTCAGATTAGTATTCTGTTAGGTCAGAAGAATCAGTTGTGGTGGGATATTTCCCCAATGGATTCATACGCTCTTCTTGCGCGCATCTATGATCTTGAGCCTGCTCGCACTCGTAAAAAAGTTGAAGAGCTGGCAGAAATGCTCCAATGTACTCACGTTCTTCACACACAATTGAGAAGACTCTCGTTGGGCGAAAGAATGAAAATGGAAATCATTGGTGCACTTTTACACGAACCAAAAATTTTATTTCTTGATGAACCAACAATTGGTTTAGATATTGTTGCCCAAGAAAACATTCGTAATTTCTTAAGCGCTTACGTTAAGGAAAAAGAACCGACTGTTATTCTTACCAGCCACTACATGGACGATATCGCAACACTTGCCGATAAACTTCTGCTCATCTCTAAAGGAAGCATTGTTTATCAAGGAACTGTTGATGAATTCGTCGCTAACAGTAATAGTGAACTCGCTCACGATGAGAAGGTAGATTTTGAAGAAGTCATTCGCCGTTTTTTGGAAACGGAATCTCGCATTCGCTAATCTTGCGATCGTTTCTAACTTAGAATATCGATTGAATTATTTTATCGATGCTCTGGTTCAGCCAACACTGACTACGGGAATAGAAATTCTCTTGTGGATTGCTGTGTTTAAAGGTGCCAATACGGAACTTATTGCAGGTTTCACAAAAGCGAATTATTTAAGTTATGCGCTCTGGTCTGCTTTTTTTGCTCGAATTGCCACAAGCTGGATGTATGAATTCCGCATGGTCGATGAAGTAAGTTCAGGATCAATCAACAGCATCATCGTGCGTCCTATGAGTTTTTACGAGTACTATCTCTCACAACTACTGGGTTATAAATTCGTCACGACGATTATTTCCCTCATTGTTCCAGTGCTCGCAGTTAGTCTTTTTGGACTTCCCACTGAACTTTCTAAACTTCCGCTCGCAACAGTTTTGTGTTTTTATTATTTGATTTTGGTTCATACCATCAGCTTTATCATTTCAAGTATGGCGTTTCACTACACAAAGATCTCTTCCCTGACTGTCGCCAAAAATCTTTTCATGTGGATTTTAATGGGAGAGCTTTTTCCGCTCGATCTTCTTCCTCAACCTTGGCAACAAATTTTTATAGGTCTACCTTTTGCTAGTGGAGTTTTTATTCCTGTTGGTTACATCACTGGCCGAGTAGGCATTGAAACTGTCTGGCAAGGATTTCTATCAGTAACAATCGGACTGATCGTTCTCAATATCCTCGGTGCTTATCTTTGGAAAAAAGGTATGGATA
>CBIHOP010000541.1:0-1693 GCA_966211385.1 uncultured Bacteriovorax sp. | reverse complement strand
ACATTGAATGGAAGCTTCACCAGCAGGTTCCCGAAAAAATGCAAAACATCAACCTGATGTCAGGTGGTGAAAAAGCTATGACGGCCGTGAGTTTAATTTTCTCAATCTTCCTCGTTAAGCCAGCTCCGTTCTGTCTTCTCGATGAGGTTGATGCACCTCTTGATGATGCTAACGTTGGTCGCTTCAACGAGCTTCTACGAGAAATGAGTTCTGACTCTCAGTTCATTCTTATCACACATAATAAGAAGACAATGGAACTTAACGACACCCTTTACGGTGTTACGATGCAAGAGCCAGGCGTTTCAAAAGCCGTTTCTGTACAACTTCACTTATGCTCACAAGGCCCATTTCTATGGGCCTTTTTTTTGCGACTCATAATGTGTAGACACCAAAACAAGTGTGCGCCATTATATCGATCACAAATTTAAGAAGGAGATTTCATGTCATTAATACTCTCTTTTGTTTTGTCTTTTTTTATTCAATCAGCAGAAGCTCAAACGAATTTTGCAGCAGTCGTGATCAACAATGGTCAAACGCTTTCAATCACGCTCGTTGATCATGATATTGTTGGTCCGTATGAGGCAGGTCTACTTTGGAAAAGTATGGTCGGAAACGATCAACGTAAAATGATCGATCTACCAGATTTCAAAATGACTTGTCAGGCGATCATCAGAACAAATGGTGAACCGTGGGGCTCATGTAAAATTAAAATTCCAATGGAATCATTCACCCAGATTGATAGCAAACTTGTTTTCAAGAAAGAGGGTAGTGAAGCTTCTCGTTTGAATCGCTACTTCTACGACAGTGCTTATGTGAGCATGCAAAGAGGAGCAGCATGGTTGTCAGCTTATCATCCAAGGAGACAATTTTATTTTGGGCTTGAAGAGATTCTGATTCACTATTAGGATTAGCCTTAATGAAAAATAAATTATGGTTTCGTAGAAAGACTTATGGATGGGGCTGGACACCGATTACTTGGCAAGGATGGTTAGTTACTGCCGTTGTTGTCATCATTCCCTTATTAATTAAATACACGACTAAATTGATGGAGCTTTCAAAGCTTCAACAAAATTTTTACACATGGGCCTCTGTTCCTATTCTCATTATGGGTCTTACCCTTATTTGTTTCCGTTACGGTGAAAAACCTAGATGGCAATGGGGAGTTAAAAGAACAAAACTTTCTCATGTCGAAATTAATTCTAGTAACTATGCTGAGAGTATTAAATTTTATGATCTCATTCTTTTAAGCTTAGGTTGGGAAAAATTAGTTTCTCGCACAGATCATACTTCCTACACCGATGGAACTCTGAAACTTATTATTTGTCCGACGGATGCAGATCAAATTTCGGCCGGCTTTCACCGCAAACGCACGGGACTCAATCATCTAGCACTGTATGCTGAAACAAAAGAAATGGTTGATGATTTCTACCGCGAAGTTCTTACCAAAAACAATATAAAGTCGCTGTATCAAGAAGGCGCGAGTGGAGATAAAAACTACTACACTGTGTACTTTGAAGATCCTGATCGAATTAAACTCGAAGTCGTTTATTCACCATTTTATTGTGAAAAAGAATACTACCCAAATAATTTGGAAAACAACTTCGATCCTTATCAAGCGTGATCTCACTTCCCAACAACGAAGAAACGTACGCAAAGAATCGCGATATTCTGAAAAGGACAGCGCCTGGGCTGT
>CBIHOP010000540.1:0-1699 GCA_966211385.1 uncultured Bacteriovorax sp. | reverse complement strand
CAACGATGAATCCGCCAATGAGTGCGATACAATTGAAATAAAAAGCTAAACTCACCAGACTGATTACACCACCAAGCAAACGGGGAAAAACGACATAACCGTAGGGATCAATGCTTACAGAACGCAGCGATTCGATTTCTTTATTAACTTGCATAGATCCTAATTCAGTCGCAACGGCAGTACCTGAACGTGCAATGACAATTAACGCTGTTAAGAGAGGACCTAGCTCTCGAATGATGGTCACGACGAGAATATTTCCCATCATCTCCTTCGAACCTAAAAGAGTCAGTTGAGCTGCCGATTGCAGGACAACAACGCTTCCTGTGGCCAGTGCAATAAATGTGATGAGTGGCAATGCCTGGAATCCAGTGAAGTAAATCTGAGATATAAGAATCGATAAGACTGGTGAAAGCGAACGCCACTCGAGAGTTAAAGTAGTGCGAAAACTTAAATAGAGAAAGACGACCATCGCTTTGAGAGTTCGGTAGAGGTCGAAAGTAAATTTTCCAATTTGGTCGATTGAATGCAACATCTCCTTCTTATCGAGAAGAAGAAGATGTTGCTTGAAATTCTATAATGGACTTATATGGTCACCTACTTCACAAAAACAATCACTTCTTTTACTTTGCTTTTAATATTTTTGTAAACAATTCGGTCTACACAGTTTGGTTCGCGGGATCCGTCTTCTAAAATGCGACACAGACGGGAATTGGCCATATCGATTACTTTCATGACTCTCGTTACAGTTTGCACTCTCATTCCTAAATTACGAGCTGAAAACTTTCTATAAACATTTGACGTTGGATGTTTCCACCGAGGATAAGCGCTCTTCAGTAATTCAACTTCACCAGGCTCAAAGTCAGTGAGTTTAAATTTCATCATTGCCCAACTTACTTCATGACCTTCAGAATCTGGATTCATACTTCGTTGATACGAAACGTTCGCTCGAATTGCACCATGACTTTCAATCACAACTTCCCGCATGCAATCTTCACCTGCTTCGGCGTTAGGAATACAATTAGGAATTCGCTGCATTTCTGTACGAGTAGGCACAACAACATATTCAGCATCAACTAATTTGTGAAATGCTGATGCTAACGGCAAATCGACAGAACGAGACGCTGTGAAGTCACCTGCAAAGGCATTTGCTGATAATAATAATCCTAGAATTAGGGAAATTGATTTCTCCATTTGAACCTCATCTTTTCTTCTTAATTGAAGTTTGGAGAGATTCGAACCTCGAACAAATTGAATGTAAATTTACTGTGCATTAAATAGAGTGGATCTTGGCAGCGTTAACTTCAATGATGCTGATTTCGTTTTTTTCCATTTTGAAAAGTACTCGCACACCGCCATTAAGCCTAACTGTATAGTGATCTGCTTTGGCCTTTATTTTTTCCATATGCCATCGACCTGGATTTGCATATAGCTGTTGCAGGCCCGATTTGTCAGACATTAATGTCATAAACTCTTCGTAATGTTTTTTGAGGACAGGCGAAAGCTGGGAGATTTCTTTATCAGCTTTTTTTGTAGAACTATAATTGATTGGCTCGCGGGGAGTTTGTTTTGCAGCAGCTTGAACTTCAGGTGGTTCAGCATTATGTTTTTTCAGTAACTCTTTTAGAGTTCGATCATTGAGTTTTCCTGAATTCGAAAGTGTTCCATACTCCTCCCAGAATTTCAAATTATCTGCGAGTTT
>CBIHOP010000539.1:0-1702 GCA_966211385.1 uncultured Bacteriovorax sp. | reverse complement strand
TCAGCCACTTAACCGATTCGTCGAGGCCGAGCGTTACCGCCAGGCTTTTCATCAAATAGATTCTTATGCTGAGTATTTCAACCGACCACGAGAAGACATCACTTTGTTGGTTGAAAGATACGGGGCCGAGGCCGCACCAATTCTTGAGAAAGCACAAGGTCTGGAGACAATTTGGGAAGTCGAAGCTCTGCATGCCATTCGTTCTACGATGTGTTTGCATTTGAAAGACTTTATGACTCGACGAGTTCCTCTTTTCTTAGCGACAAAGTCTCACGGGGAAAAATTTCTCTCGTCTATTGCGCTAGTCTTTCAACGTGAATTGGGCTGGAGCAACATCCAGGTCCAAGCCGAGATCGATCTGTACCTTGAGCACATCAAAAAAGAACTTCACTGGATGTGATTTTTCAAGTTTGACACGGCTTCGGTTACACTCCTAGACTCAAAGAGTATATTCACCGCAAACAATGGGAATCACATGGGAATTTTGGATCGTGTAACAGATTATTTTTCGAATGACATTGCGATTGATTTAGGAACAGCTAACACGCTTGTTTATGTTAAAGGCAGAGGCATCATTTTGGATGAACCTTCTGTTGTGGCAGTTCAAAAAAATTATCGCGGTTTACAAAACAGAGTTCTTGCAGTTGGTAAAGAAGCCAAAGAAATGCTCGGTAGAACTCCTGGAAGTATCGTGGCGATTCGCCCGATCAAAGATGGTGTTATTGCAGATTTCGAAGTGACTCAGTCGATGCTTCGCTACTTCATCACCAAATCCATGGGCGAGAAAAAATCTTTCATGCGTCCACGTATCATCATCTGCGTTCCATACGGAATCACGCAAGTAGAAAAACGTGCAGTAAAAGAAGCAGCTCAATCTGCAGGTGCGCGTGAAGTTTATTTGATCGAAGAACCGATGGCAGCGGCGATTGGTGCAGGCCTTCCTATCACTGAGCCAAGTGGAAACATGGTTGTTGATATGGGCGGTGGTACGACGGGCGTTGCGGTTATTTCGCTCGGTGGTATCGTTTATTGTAAATCAATCAAAGTTGCTGGTGACAAGTTAGATGAAGCGATCGTGAACTACGTTCGTCGTCAATTCAATTTGTTGATCGGTGAAAGAACTGCGGAAAATATCAAAATCCAAATCGGTAATGCTTATCCATTCGAAGAAGAAAAAACGATGGAAATCAAAGGTCGTGACCTCGTTGCGGGCGCCCCGAAGACGATCGAAATTACAAGTTCTCAAGTGAACGATTCTTTGATGGATCCACTTTCTGAAATCGTTGATGCTGTGAAAACGGCTCTCGAAAAAACTCCACCAGAATTAGCTTCTGATATCGTTGATAACGGTATCGTACTCACGGGCGGTGGTGCGCTTCTTCATAACCTCGACGTTCTTCTTCGTGAAAGAACAGGTCTTCCTGTTTCAATCGCTGAAGATCCACTCAGTTGCGTTGTGATGGGCTCAGGTAAAGTACTTGATAACTTAGAGCTCTTGAAACAGCTCACAATTGAATAGTTTGTATAGATGGCCCTGGATGGCCGGTCGGGATTTCGTCTGCGGGATCCCGAATAAATTGAAGTAGCTTCCACGGATGGGAAATGAAAGAAGATCAGCTTAAGCAAATTCTTCTGTTTTTTTTCTTTGCGACCTTGAGTGATTTTCGCTCTAAAGAACTAGCGCGTGAAGCCTGGTTCTGGT
>CBIHOP010000538.1:0-1702 GCA_966211385.1 uncultured Bacteriovorax sp. | reverse complement strand
TTACTCCAAAATTGACGACAGTAAATGTTGCTGGTTTGTGATCTGCTTTGGGATAGATGAGAATTTCGTTGCCACCGTTAATCGGTATGAAAAGCATGCGTCCACATCCAGGATCGTTGACCTCTTTAACAGAGAGACCCAGAACTTCGGAATAGAATTCCTTGGCCGCATCAATATTATCGACTGAAAAACTACTGAAAATATGTGATTGATTTATCATGCCATCCTCCTTGTTGTGACCACTAAATAACTTTCAACTTCAAGGCCAGGCACTATATTAACTGAAATATTTACTCACTTTACCTTTTCCATACTCAGCTGCTCTTGGCAGTGGTACTTCCTTGGTATTATGCAAATCAATGTACGTTTTTTAGAAAATTTAAGATTAGAAGCTAAATTCGATGATTTCAGTCTGATCACCGATCAGCCTGTTCGATACAAAGGTGATGGAACCGCTCCTTCGCCCTTTGATTATTTTTTGGCCTCATCGGCCTTGTGTGCGGCCTATTTCGTTAAGGTTTATTGTATTGCCCGAAACATTCCGACTGAAGATATTAAACTCTCGCAAAACAACATTGTAGATCCAGAAAATCGCTACAAACAAATATTTCAAATTCAAGTTGAATTGCCATCGAGTATTTCCGAACATGATCGTGAAGGAATTTTAAAATCAATCGATCGCTGTACCGTTAAAAAAGTAATTCAACAAACTCCTGAATTTCAAATTGATACAGTTGATACACTTGGAACTGATTCAGGTCTTATGTATCAACATGCTTCAGAAGGATCAAAGACACTTTTACTTGGAAAAGATCTGTCACTGGAAGAAACAATTGCCAATATGTCAGCGATCATCGCTGGTCTCGGCATTAAAATAGAAATCTCATCATGGAGAAATCCTGTTCCTCACGTTTGGTCCGTGCATATCCGCGATGCAGATGCACCAATGTGTTTCACCAATGGAAAAGGTGCAACTAAAGATGCGGCCCTTGCATCTGCACTAGGTGAATACCTTGAAAGAATCAGTAATAATTATCTCTACAATGATTCATATCTGGGTGAAGAAATCGCCAATGCTGATTTCGTTCATTATCCCAAGGAAAAATGGTTTAAAGCAGGACCTAAAGATTCTCTGCCTGCAGGATTGATGGATGATTATCTCTTGTCACTGTACAATCCAGATGGTGAACTCAAAGCTTCGCACTTGATTGATACGAATTCAGGAAATGTTAAACGTGGTATTTGTGCTATTCCTTATGAACGTCAATCAGATAAAGAAATTGTATACATTCCGGTTAACCTCATTGGAAATCTTTTTGTAAGTAATGGGATGAGTGCGGGTAATACAAAATTCGAAGCACGTGTGCAGTGTTTATCTGAAATTTTTGAACGAGCAGTAAAAAACCAAATCATTCTCGAAGAAATAACTCTTCCGGATGTCCCAGCTGAAGTTTTAGCAAAATATCCCAACATTGTTGAAGGCATTAAAAAGTTAGAAGCAGAAGGTTTCCCTATCGTTGTGAAGGATGCATCGATGGGCGGACGTTTTCCTGTCATGTGTGTAACTTTAATGAATCCAAAAAACGGTGGTGTCTTTGCTTCATTTGGTGCTCACCCTAAATTTGAAGTCGCTCTTGAGAGAAGTTTAACTGAACTTCTTCAAGGTAGAAGTTTTGAAGGATTTAATGTTCTTTCTCCTCCA
>CBIHOP010000537.1:0-1708 GCA_966211385.1 uncultured Bacteriovorax sp. | reverse complement strand
CTCCAACATTTAATCAGAGTGCTATTTGCGAACATAACAATATCGTGGATCACTTTATTGATTCGACAGGAGTAATTTCCTGGAAATTTTTCAGCGATAAAGCAGATTTTGATTTCACGGAATGGGATTTCTCCGGTTCAACAGAGGAAGAATACAATTACCTCATGGATATTTTAAATCAATTGGAAAAAGAAGTTTACATCGCTGACTTTGAAGAACTTGGCGTAAAAGCATGCCGTATTCTCGTTCCAGATTATTCAGAAATCTATCAAACAGATGATTTGATCTGGGATAATCATAACAAAGCAATCGCATACAGATCAGATATTCTTAATCTTCATTCATTGGACGACAAAGCACTTTCAAAACTCGTAAAAAAATTAGACGAGAGCGAACTCGATAATTATACAAAAATTTCTGAACTCATCGGCGTAACTTTCGACGAAGCGACTCCATGGGGACAACTCAACATCGGTGAACTCAAATGCCTTTCTCTCCTCGCGCTTAAAAAGTTTGAAGAGGCCAAAGAGTACATTGAAATGTTCATGGCCTTCAATGATAATCCGGCACGCAGAAGCTTCTATCGAGCGCTGGATGCAGTGGTTGACATCACTTTGAACGAAGAACTTGAACTCGAAGACTATAAAAAGAATCTCACGCGAATGTTTGGTGCTGAAATCCTGGCAAATGCAATTGGAACTGTAACGGGCGAGGTTCGCTTTTATGGTCTCAATAAGACGAATTCGAAACTTGAAGGCGTAGACAAACATTTGAGGCTGATCGAGAGTTATAAAAAACTTCAAGTCGCGAAATCACGTTTTCATTCTAAAAACTAAATCATCAGGTTTTGATTCTACAATTTCGAAACCAAGTTTTAATAAAAGTTTATGAGAAGCTGAATTCTTCGGGTCTATTGAAGCCCAAAAATTCGTCAAATTGATGTTTTGATAAAAATCTAAAACGGCCTTTACCGATTCAAAGGCATACCCTTTTTTCCAATGCTTTGAATCGATAGTAAAACCAATCCAGCACTTACCTTCCAAATCAGTATTCAGCACACCAATATCGCCAATTAAGCTTTTTTCACTTAAGAGCTCTACACCAAATTGAAACCATTTTCCCACCTGAACTGGAGAGGATTTTTCCATTTCTTGTATCAGACTGTGTGCCTGTTCGAGAGTGTATATGTCCCACGACTGATGTTCAGCAACCTCCGGACGAGATCGATAAGTTGAAAGTAATAAAGCATCATCAGATGTGAGTCGGCGTATACGAAGTCTTGATGTTTGAATCATGAAATGAGTACAAACGAAGTATATCATTAAGTAAACAACTATTTTCTTTTTCACTTGTTCTGTTAACATTATTAAAAGCAAAGGAAGTAACTATGAAAATTTTAGATCGTGTCTGCATTGTCCTCCTCACACTCGGAACACTTGGACATTTGTTCGGAACGTTTTCCTTCTTTGAGATTGGGTCTCAAGTTTTCGTTTGGTCACTGTCAGGCTCGCTCGCAGCTGGACTCATTGTTGTGTTAAATATTTTAAGGCATCTCAGAGACGACATGGCCATTGCGACAACAGCACTTATTAGTGGTCTATTATGGATCTGCATTGTACTTTTATTCGGTCAATCAATAGGAAATATTGCTGATACTAGAGTGTTAATGCATGCTGTATCATCGATTGGGCTTTGTTGGTTTTCTTTT
>CBIHOP010000536.1:0-1732 GCA_966211385.1 uncultured Bacteriovorax sp. | reverse complement strand
GATGACGTGGGCACTTTCCAGCTCAGGGTCGTAATGGGCATTGAGACCAGCATTCGTAAGTGGAAGAAGCGCATTTTCAAGCTGTTCTTTGATTTTATATTTTAGTGGATTGAGTTTGAAATCAAGTTCCGAAAGCAGGATACGTGAAAGATCCTTGGCGTTTTTATCCGGATGTTCAGCAAAAATACTTGCGCATAGGTGATCAAGTTCTTTTTTAGTGATGAGTTCTTTTATTCTCAAACCATCGAGAAGCTGCTGTAGTTTTCTTTCTTGAGTAACCGTAAAGTGAAAACGATCATCAGCTACCGTTAATGTTTGTTCTGGCCTCGTTCCGATAACTGTCTTTTTTGAAGGCTCTTTTTCTAAGTATAGATGTAACAAAGTTTGGGAAAGTTTGGCAGCATCCAGTTTTATGAACGAACACATGTCAGCATCTGTAACTTCATCTGATATCAATTTGAGTGCTCTGAAATCTTTTTTAAACAATGAAGCGGCGGAAGCTATAGACCAGGCTTCACGGTCAACGAGATCGGCAAAAGGAGCAAGTTCTTTTTTCTGATCGAGAGTTGTTGCCCTGGAAAAACTCGTGAGACAATCAACTCCATCGTGAACCGATGACGTATATGTTTTAAATTCACATTTTTCAGAATTGTGGGCGAGGACAGTGCGAATCCAGGCGTGATCGCCAACTTTCAATTTGGGAGTAAGTGATCCTGCAATTCCAAGGTTAATGACCTGGGAAATTTGAGGGGCAAACGCAGATAAAACAGCGACCGTTTTTTCACTCGCATTTTGCGGACCCTCTCCACAAAGAAGAAGAAAATCATCTTCGCTTTGATAGACTCCATCAAAATGAAATGAAATTTGCTGGAAAGAAAAATGCTCGATGAATGCTTGCGCTTCTCCACGATGAGCGAAAACTAAAAGTTTCATCTACTCGTACCTCAGAGCATCGATGGTCTGGATCATCGCCGCTTTTCTCGCTGGCCAGACACCAAATCCTAAACCCGTGACGAATGAGAGTAAGAAGGCCGGAGGAATAATCCAGAAGGGCGGGCGCATATCAAAACCAGGAAAAAAGAAATAAAGCGTTTGAGCAATAACTTCTGAAATAACAATTCCGATCACACCACCGGATACAGAAATAACAATCGCCTCAATAATAAATTGCTTAAGAATATCACTGCGGCGTGCACCGACAGCACGTCTAATACCTATTTCGCGCGTTCTTTCAGTCACTGAAACGAGCATGATATTCATGATCCCAATACCACCAACGAGCATTGAGATGAAGGCAATGGCCCCAAGAGCATAAGTAAGCATACTAAGAATCGTGTTCATACTTTCAAGCATGTTCACTTGAGTGACAATGGTAAAGTTTTCCTCGCCATTATCGCGCTCGCTGAGAATTTGGGTAATGTCTTTAACGGCATCATCAAGTCCATTGCGTGTTTTTGAAGCTGCACGAATTCCGAAGAGACGATCGGTATTGAACAAACGAAGGGCAGACTTTGTTGGAATGAAAACCATATCATCGACGTTGAAGCCTAATTTATCACCCGTAGGTTTGATGATTCCGATTACTCGATGTTCAGAATCATTGACCTTCACCAGTTTTCCCAGCGCCATGTTGTCGCCGAAAAGATTTTTCTTCACATTAAATCCAAGAACCACAACGCGTCTTCCGGCATCATCATCTTCTTTGGTAATGTAGTTACCCTGAATAATTACC
>CBIHOP010000535.1:0-1738 GCA_966211385.1 uncultured Bacteriovorax sp. | reverse complement strand
CTGCATTTCCCTTAACAATTAAATATCTTCCTTTATCTAGAATAAGGAGCGTTCCGTCCATATTAATAAGACTTGAAATTGATTTCAGATCACTTAGCTGTTTGACTTCTTTTGAGTTGAGATTCAAATCAGCAACGTCATAACTTGGAGAATCGGTTGTTCCGAAATTTTTAATAAATGAAATGTTGTCGCCTTCTAATCCGCAAACCATTTGGCCAATATCGTTAGCCGGTGAATTGTAAATGGATTCTCGTTTTTTAAAATCAGAAATAGGCAATGGTGATTTAGTTATAGCACTTCCCTGATTAGAAAAATTTATACCAAAACTTCCCAAAATGAGATTATTTTTATGGCTGCAAATTTCTAACTTTACCATTGGACCAGATGCTTTAAATACGAGTTCACTCTTAGATGAGCTTCTTTTGTATTCAAGTAATCCAGGTGCTCCATTCTCTCCAAGATCAGTATAATAAATCGTGTTTTCATCACTCATCACAACTTTCGGGATAAAATAAGGATTTATTTTATTATTGAGCTTTATAGAAAACTTAAGTGCAGAGTTAACAGTATGTTCAAAATAAATCGTGCGAGAATAAAAATTATAATACGATAACCACGAATCGTTAGCGTGCAGTTGAGGATTTGTACCAGGTCCAACTTCTTTAACCTGAGTGTCTCCATAATCAACAAGGTAAATATTTTCGTTTGCACGAATTGAAATGAAACTATGGAAATTATGATTTTGCGTAATAGCTATTTTTTTTCGTGCTAGAGTGCCAATGACTTCATACTGAGTTCCAATCTGGCCCTTCAGCATTTCTGTTACCTTGTAGTTGCTCGAAAACAACAGACTGCCTGATCTTTTTTGATAATAAGTAAACTTACCACTATTACTAATATATCTGATATTGGATATAGCTTGCTTCGCGAGCAACTCGGGCAGGTCCATCTTGGCCCAAACGAATGAACTATTTAAAAGAATAATAATGGCAGCACTAATTTTACTTTTTGATGCCATAAAGAGTCCATGTATTGAGCGGATGCAGTTCTTGATATGCGCTCACGCTGTTGTAAATATTTGTCCACTGAATGAGTCGTGGAGTGTGAATATCATCAATCGACAACCGCGTGATGACGAAATTTTCACCGTTTCTTTTCGCGATTCCATCGATAATAAATGGTAGAGGCTGACATTGATTGATTGATGATCGTTGAAACATTTCAGGTACTAAATCTTCAGCACAACCAATCCCGTGAACAATACCATTAGATAATTTATCTAATTGAAAAGTTAAATCAGTATAATTTCTAATAACTCTGTCTTGAGTCTTATAAACTTCATTTACGAGATTAGTAAACGCATAACGTTCATTCATAAATGCGGTTGGAAAGTAATCGAAAGATGTTTTACCAATGAATTTGATATCTGTTTGGTGCTGTTCTTCCCAAATAACTTTTTTATCACAAGACAGCGTCGTGCAAGTATCAGCATTGTAAACGATGAAACAACCATACTTGAATTCAGAGCGAAGTGGGTTGTAGGTTTTTGAATCGACAATTCTGCAAGTCGTTTTAGCAGGAGCACCTTTCTGACGATAGAGAATTTTTGCTATAACTTGATCTTCACTCAGAGGTTCATTTTCTCTTTTGCCTGGAATGTAAGGAGTGCATGCTTCTTTATTATCTATTCTGTTTAAGTAACAAACTTTTAAAGGCCACCCAGCTTCATATTTAATAT
>CBIHOP010000534.1:0-1746 GCA_966211385.1 uncultured Bacteriovorax sp. | reverse complement strand
TCCAGCTTCTTCCGATTTGCTGATCAGCTTATACTTTGAATCGTCGGCTTGATAATCCATATTCCCGCCTCCTCCGTGCATGGCCACAAGGAGAGGTGATGGTTTATTGGCTTGATAATTTTTGGGAATGTGAAGAATGTAAAAACGTTCCAGACCATTATGAATAAGTGACAAAGTATAAGTTCCTGGAGCTGAACTAATTGTCGTTGTTTCTGGAGCAGGTTTATTTTCCATTCTTTGCATGAGTCTATCTTTCACTTTAGCGCGGATTCTTTCACGAAGTGTTTTTTCTTCAGACTCAGCCGTTCCACATGAGACAAGCATGACAAGAGAAATTATTAAAATGCTCTTCATTGGTTAGAAACATTTTTTAAAACAGTTTGAAACATTAACTCATCATCTTTTGTGATGTCTTCTTTCATAGATTTTTTGATGAGTTTAGTTTTCTGAAAATCCGCCATATCTTGCTTACTGGCTTCCAGCTCTGCTATCACCTGCTCGCGCATTTCCGGGGACAAACCAGCAGTCAGCTCTTGATAAGCAGATGCTTCGAGTTTCTCTTCCTCAGTTGCTGCAAAACTTGTATCAACAAAACATAACAGAAGGACGATAAAGTTTATTACTTTAAAAGATTTTTTCATATTTCACCTACTAAACTCTATCGGTCTAGTAGGTGAAAAATTTAGGGGTAAGCGAGAGATATATAAAACGACCTAGATGGTCGGGTAGTCCGTATAACCAGTTCCACCTTCAGCATAGATGGTATTGAAATTTGTTTCATTAAGCGGCTTGCCTTCAGCAAATCTTTTTACAAGATCAGGATTTGAAATAAAAGGAACCCCAAACGAAACAGCTTCTGCTTTTCCTTCATTAAGTAGTTGGTCTGCTGTTTCTTTCGTCAGTTTTTCGTTGGCTATGAGCGCACCACCGAATTGTTTTTTTATTTCGAGGCTAATGCTGTCTTCGCCCTGATACTCGCGCGTGAAAATGAAAGCGATTTTTCTTTTGCCAAGTTCAGAAGCAACATAGCTATAAAGAGCGAGAGCATTTGAATCAGAAAGGTCATGTGAATCTCCTCGTGGTGATAAGTGCATTCCTACTCTATCTGCACCCCACACACTAATAACCGCATCCGTTACTTCAAGTAATAGACGTGCGCGGTTTTCAATATTGCCACCGTATTGATCTGTTCTTTTATTTGTACTGTCATGAAGGAATTGATCTAGCAAATATCCATTGGCCCCATGAATTTCAACTCCATCGAAACCAGCGTCTTTTGCATTTTGCGCTCCTCTTCGATACGCTTCGACGATTGCAGGGATTTCGTCTGTTCGTAATTCTCTTGGGGTCACATATTCTTTTTGAGGACGAACAAGTGAAACGTGACCAGCTGGCTTAATCGCTGAAGGGGCAACCGGAAGCTCGCCATTTAAGAACATTGGATCGGAAATTCTTCCGACATGCCAAAGTTGCATTATGATGAGTCCATTTTTTGCGTGAACTTTTTTTGTAATTTTTTTCCATCCTTCTACCTGATCCTTAGACCAGATGCCAGGTGTGTTTGCGTAACCTACTCCCATCGGATCGACAGCTGTTGCTTCAGTGATAATGAGTCCAGCAGTTGCTCTTTGCTCGTAGTATTCGGCCATCAGATCGTTTGGTATGCGGCCTGGGTTGGCTGCACGAGAGCGTGTTAGTGGTGCCATAACCAATCTGTTTTGTAGTTCAAGTGCGCCGAGTTTGACT
>CBIHOP010000533.1:0-1757 GCA_966211385.1 uncultured Bacteriovorax sp. | reverse complement strand
GTGGCCGCTTTGGACCAGTTTTCCGTCATCTCACCTGCTCCTGCCGAGCTAACTATAATGAATGACATACATGCTACTAAAAATTTCATAACCATCCCCTTCAAAGTTCTGTATAATTCTGGTCGGTCATAAGACTTAGCAACATTAATTTGGTCTCTAACTACTGTCCCGAAAAGATGATTTTATATTCTGAAACCATTAAGACTTTTATCTCCCGCGTGCGCTCATACGTGCGAGAAATTGTCGCTTCAGAAATGGGCCTCAAGATGGAAAAGTCGCGAGTCCTTTATGGTCGCTACTACTATCCACTGAACATCGTTGTCTTCGAAGATAACTCCCGCCTAGGTTATTTCGATGGAAGGACATACGAGCTTGGCCTTTCAAAAAAGCTCATGTACCACGCGAAAGATCACGTTCTTAAAAACGTTATTCGCCACGAACTTGCTCACTTCATTGCACACATTATGTTCGGTGGCAGAGTCATGCATGGAATGGAGTTTAAAGAAATTTGTCGACAGTACAATTGGGATGATGAAGTCGAACTCGCCTACGCAAACATTGTTTTAGAAAACGAAGCGATTGAAGGCGATTTAAAAACAGAAAAACTTCTCGCTCGTCTGAAAAAACTTTTAGCGTTGTCTTCATCAGATAATGTGCATGAGGCGGAAGCGGCCACATTGAAGGCTAATCAACTTTTACTTGAGCACAATCTCGATCTGACAAAAAATATTTCTTCCGATGAAGAAACAGTCTACGTAAAAAGAGTTATCGAAGCCTCTCGCAAACAAACCAAACACGTTGCGATTTACGAAATCCTCCGTACGTTTTACGTCTCTCCCGTTTTCAATCACGGCAAAGGAATCTTCTATCTCGAAGTCATCGGCGATAAAACATCAGTTGAGCTTGCTGAATATGTTGCAACTTTTTTAGATCGCGAACTGGAAGTCATGTGGAAAGCCGCTAAAAAAGAAAATCCTGAGTTTAAATCAGTCGCCGCTAAAAACTCATTCTTCCGAGGAGTGGCCCGCGGTTATGTCGAAAAAATTGAAGCTCAGAAAAAAGCTTCGGCAAACTCCACAGATCTCGTCTTGATTGAAAAAAATCTCTCACGCAAACTCTCAATCGTTTATTCGCGAATTGGACATAGTTCACTCAGCGGCGGTCAAAATCATGCTGGTGCAACTGAAGCCGGTGTGGCTTCAGGCCGGAATCTTTCCATAAAACCAGGCATAAATAGCGACCGCGGTTCTAAGACGTTTCTCCTCTCAAAGTAAGCCTTCTTAATAAAAATCTTCGATTCTTCATTTAAGCAATGCATTCGATCTTGGAATCCGCCCAAAGTTTATATTGACTTCAATATCTGCCTAAATTAAATTCCACCCAATGAAACAAATGAGTTTTCTCAATAGAAAAGGTGCAGGAAGGCCCGCGAAACATGATCGCGGCATACGTCATATTGCGCGCGATAATTTCAATCGCCTCACAGTTCTCCATTTAACGGTGAAGATCGACCGAGAAAAAGCAGGAATTAAAAATAAACAGGCCCTAAGAGTTTTGTGGAATGCTATTAAGAAAGCACGTCTGAAAGGCTTGCGAATCATCCACTACACGCTTGAATTCGATCACGTTCACCTGCTCGTTGAAGCTGACAGCAAATCAATGCTCGGTACTGGTATGCAGTCGTTTGGAATCGCTTTTTCGAAGGGAATTAATAAAATAAAGGCCCTCAAAGGACAAGTCTTCAAGACTCGTTATCA
>CBIHOP010000532.1:0-1761 GCA_966211385.1 uncultured Bacteriovorax sp. | reverse complement strand
AGAATTTTTCACTAAGCGGAGTAAACCTTCTTTTTTAATGGTCATCTGAGTGGAATCGTCAGGCATAACACGCATGATTGCATATGCGCCGCCAATAACGACGGCACAAAATAACACTACAGCAATGAATCTTTTGAAATGCCTCATAAGAGACTACAATTATATTAACAATACAAAGAAAAGGAAACATGTATGAACTCTCAAGATTGGATCTCACAAGCGTCTCAGCAAATTGATAACAACTCTGAAGTTTTATCGTTTGCGGATTACATGCAAATTTTCGAGAAGAATGCAAAACTTGAATGTCGCCCAACATTTGAATATATTCGCGACATGCTTAATCACTACGGTGTTGAGCGAGATGGATCATTTAAACTTTTTCAAACACAACATCCTGATTCACCAGCTGTTCATGGACAAGTAAAAGTTCAACAGGCCCTTTACCAAAATTTAGTCAATTTCTCAGAAGAAGGTTTCAACAATAAATTCATTCTGCTCATTGGGCCGAATGGTTCATCGAAATCTTCCCTTGTGAGCAAGTTAATTAAGGGGCTTGAAGAATATTCTGAAACAGAAAGCGGCAAACTTTTTAGCTTTAGCTGGATTTTCCCTCTGGAGAATTACGTTAAAGGTAGTCTGGGACTCAATTCGACAGTTCGTGAAAACACTCATGGCAGTTATGCTTATCTTGAAGATAAAGAAATTTCCGCCATCATGCCTTCTGAACTTAAGGATCATCCCCTACTACTTATTCCTAAAGATTATCGCCAACAAATCATTGATGAAGCACTGAAAGGCGATGAAAGATTATTGAATGCTGTAAAGAAGTCATATCTCTACCGTGGCGATCTCTCGAAAAGAAATCGTATGATTTACGATGCTCTTTTGAAAAACTACAAAGGCAAACATCAAGAAGTTTTAAAACATATTCGCATCGAAAGATTTACAATCAGTAAACGCTATTCAACCGCCGCTGTAACAATTGAACCTCAAATTCACGTAGATGCTCGCATGCAACAAATCACAATGGATAAACGATTGGCGAGTCTTCCTCCAAGTCTTCAATCCTTGAATTTATTCTCACTACAAGGTGAAGCTGTATTGGCCAACAGAGGTGTACTGGAATATTCGGATCTTTTAAAGCGTCCACTCGATGCTTTTAAATATCTTCTCATGACTATGGAAACCGGATCTATCAATCTTCAAGGAATTCTCACTGAATTAGATATATTCTTCATTGGAACATCTAATGAAATCCATTTGGCAGCATTCAAACAGCATCCGGATTTTAATTCGTTCAAAGGACGTTTTAATTTCATTACTGTTCCTTATCTGACTGATGTAAATCATGAAGAAAAAATTTATCAAGAACAAGTTGCAGGCATCAAAGACCGCTCGCGATTTTCACCTCATGCACTTACTTCTCTATGCCTTTTTGCTGTCATGTCTCGCCTGCGCGTTTGTCAGACAAAAAACTATAACGACAAGAAATTGGCGAACATTGCAACTAATATGAATCCGCTGGAAAAAGCGCTTTATATTGCTGGCGTGGACATGCCAGAGAGACTGGATATCGAATCAAAACAAATTCTAAAACAAGGTTATGAAGATATTGTTTGCGAATATGTTAACGATAGCCTTTACGAAGGAAAGTTTGGATTATCTCCACGAGATTTAAAACATATTATCTATCGTCTATCATCTCTTCATGAAAACGTTACATTTGTTGAAGTTTTAGATTATCTTCATCACCTTATTCAA
>CBIHOP010000531.1:0-1765 GCA_966211385.1 uncultured Bacteriovorax sp. | reverse complement strand
CGTTCGTGAAGCTCATAAGTACAGCAGAAGCTTGTGAACCTTGAAACTTGATCAGTCCAAATGGAACTTTTCCCATCCACACCTGGGCTTGAGAAGCATCATCATAAACTGAACATGCTTTGAATGTTCCAGCAGGAACTGTAATCGTTTGCAGTTTTCCGCCCATTTGTGATTCACAGTAAGTGATCATCATGTCAGCTGTTTGATCGTTGATCATTTCTTCAGCAGCAACTGTGTTCACTTCTTTTTGTGATTGACCTTGGTATGTTGTCGTTTCAGTTTGAGTGAATGAATCACTAGCAGCATCGTAAGCTGTTAGTTCGATTTTTTGAGAAAGAGTCATTCCGTTTGTGATGATTTTGTAAGTAACAGAGTCACCAACTTTTGGCATTGCGAATGCTGATACAGATACGAGAGATAAAGCGGCAAGTAGAATTGCTCTCATGAGTTTCTCCATAAACAGGTTTTTGTAAATTTATGGAGAAATCATATGAAGTTTTTTAAGGGCATGTCTCTAAATGAAAGCTTTTGTCATTATTTATTCTGAGTTAATCGGTGAAATAATGAATCTATGAAAATTCTTCTTTTACCGCTCACATTTTCGGCGCTACTTTTTGGCTGTGCCTCCGTTAAACAACTGGAAAATGCCGAATCCTGCAGAGTCTGGAAGGAGAGCCCCTTCTTCTTTCCACCTACGGCCGTTCAAGCGTGGAATCGCTCGGCAAGCTGGAGTGGCCACTGCCGTTCATTGTGGTGGGATTGTAAAAATGTGACAGGACGTTTGGAAGACAATGGGGATATCTCAATTTCCAATCACGAAGACTACAAACTCAACTGGGATCAACCCGACATCATCATTGGGAAACTCCAAAACGGCGAATTCACTTACAACGGTGAAAATCCGCTTGCGAGATTCATCAGCTATTCATCGATGAAAGCGGATATGCAGGACTTAGCGGTGAAATACAACGTTCACGCTTTCGGGATGAGCAATGAAGTCGCAATTCGTTTTAATAAAGAATGCACAGCTGAACAGGCGATTTTAGGGTCGTTGGTCTTGGGTGCGGTTGAAAGATTACAGGCGGATTCATCCCAGGCTTCGAAATCTTATAAAAGATAGGAAGCATCGAATTTTTGAAATTCCCCTTAAGAGGATTTTTGGATAGAAGTCCTCAATTCAAATTTAGGGGGACGAATGAAATCATTAATCGCTGCTTTAGTACTAACACTTGCAACTTCAGCTTTTGCTTCATCAGAATTCCGTGATGTCGAAGAAGAGCTTTGCCCGGGGCTAAAAGAGATTTCTCACCTTGTCGCTCTTTGTACGAAAGTAGGTGGTGCTCGTGAAGTTTACAATGCTTCTCTTAAAAACAAAGTTGAACTTGAAAAACTTCCTGCAATCGTAGAATTCTACAATATCGTTGAACTTAATATCTGGCCGGATGATTCAACGAGTATGATGTATTGGTATCCTTCAGAGCTTTATAACAATCATGGCGAAAAAGTCGGTTACCGCGTTTTCCACGCTTACCATAACTCGGAAATGGAATCGGTGATTAAAGTTGAAACTCGTTACAATCTTCGTGGGAAGTTAGTTTCGATTGATCTGATTTATTAAGTGAAAAGTATGAATTTTCTATAGATCTCGCTTGAGCAGGGCGCACCTTTCGGATAAAGTCTGCGCCTATGAAAACAGCACTCATTCTTTCCAGTCTTATCCTTCTCGCCGGTTGCGGTGACAGCTCTGATAAAGGGCCTTTGAAGT
>CBIHOP010000530.1:0-1769 GCA_966211385.1 uncultured Bacteriovorax sp. | reverse complement strand
AGTCGATTTTATAAGATTTATGATGAAAGAGTTAAAGTACCATTTTATTCAATCAATCATGAGCGTGCACATATAAGCCTCTTCATGAAATATTATTCCAATCTACAATTAAAAGATGAAGAATTGGCTGAATTACTTATTCTAATCGAGTGGTTCTGTATTTCACTGGATTTATTGTTGGCGTTTGATCTAAAAAAGGCACATGCTTTTCACTGCCTTGAAGAGTTGGAAAGTATTACGAATCCAAATCAAAAGTCTGACGCATTTTTCACCCAGAAGTCCGAAAGCATTTCTGATATTGATAATTTTAGTCATCGATTTCGCCAAGCTTTTTTAAATCAAAAATATGATCATGAGGTCGATAAGATGATTTCGCTTGAAGTAATCAAAAACCATTGGCGATATGCTCAATGCGAATTAATTCCTGAGTGCCGCCGCCACAATTCCACCATTTCGTATAATCAGGCTCAAGAACTGCTTTACAGCTTTAGGACTTTTAAATTCACTGATATTGTACTTAAACTAACAGGTATCGAATATGCGTAATAAAATTCAATATCTTTCTGATCCGATTCTATTTCCGTTTTCCATCTGTCAAAAAGCTCTGATGGATTCTAAGCCGGTTTTCATAAAAAAGCCGAACGATTCCATCGCTTCCCAAAATCATCTTTTAAATGAAATTAGAACTCTTTCCAAAATAGCTGATTTACCCAATGTTTTACTTCCGCTAGATCTTTTAGATGAAAAAACCATTGCTTACCCATTCCACGAAAATACCCTTTTGAATTTCGTCAAAAAATTATCGACGGAAGATCTATTAGCAAAGGTTTTAAAACCTTTGCTGTACCTTTTGATTCAAATGCATCAAAAAGGCATTATCCACGCCGACATTAAATTGGAAAATATCTTCTACACTGAACAAAATGAAATTTTTCTGGCCGATTTCGGAAAGAGCGTTAGTTCTGAGTTCTTTCAGCCAAACCAAATTGGCGCACTTTCTCAGCATCAACCAGCTGATTTAACAGTTTCTCCGATTTTTGATGTCTACTCGGTTGGAGTTTTAACCTACCAACTTCTTTTCGGACTCAATTTCATGCGTGACTTTCAATTGAAAGGAAGATGTTTCGAATCTATTCCAGAAACACGAAATGTTTCAAAAAAGCTTTTAGACTTTATTCATTTAGCGACGGATTTGAATGCTTTAAATAGATTTTCATCGGCACAAACGGCTTTTGATTTTTTATTTAACGATTCAGAAATTGCTTTTGAATATCCAATTGTCGAGACATATGACTTAAAATCAAATTTCGAAATCTATCTCGAATGCATGAAACAAACATTCTTAGCGAGTGAACATTCTTTATCCCGCTTCGATGAATTTATTGGTCAGTATGGGCAGAAATATTACGAACGTTTAGAAAAATGGCTACGTACCGATGGCACATCTTTGCTCCAATTGAAAGAGAAAGGCCAAATCATCGGAATTTTAGAAGCATCAGTTCAAAAAAACGGAATAGGAATTATTAGTACACTTTTTGTGCACTCGAAATACCGAGGTCGAGGTATTGCTAACCTACTGATGGAAAAAGCCCTAAGCACATTTCGAGATAAAAAAGTAACAGGAATGACCCTCAACGTTTCGAAAGCGAATCATGGAGCCATCAAATATTATCAAAAAAACGGATGGCACCAGCAAAAAAATTCGATCTATCCTGACGCCATCTTATTTTCAAAAGAACTAAGTTAAACGCCCTTAAAAGTCTTGTGCA
>CBIHOP010000529.1:0-1776 GCA_966211385.1 uncultured Bacteriovorax sp. | reverse complement strand
ATTTGTTTTTTGTGATCCTGATGGGAATCGCATCGATGTTGGACAAGATCTTTAATAAGTAAAAAACTTGCGGACGAATTGGAGGATGTTCTTGATCGTCCGCAAAGTTTAATGGTTCAACACTTCACTTAAAATGAAAGCTTGTAACCTTTATCTTTCACGAAATTTATGTCGAGCGTTTCACTTTCCAATCTTTTTAATTTTTCTTTAAGGGTGCTCATGAGGGCATTGGCCGAATCTTTGTAATAGCGGCCTTCGCTTTCGATGAGGTAGCCAATCTTTCTTGGGTCGATGATCTGGCCACTTTTTTTTGCGAGCATCATCATGATGTCGAGTTCCAGTGTGCTTAGTTGAAGGAGTTTTTCGCCGTAGACGAGAAGTCTTTGGCGTGTGTCGATTTCAAGATTACCAAGAGTGAACGTCTTTGAGTTGTCTTTGTTGTTACGGAGAAAATGATTCACTTTCATTTTTAATGTTCGATAGCGGATGGGTTTAAGTAGATAATCGTAGTTTTCGTTTGAGAGGTTTTTGAGCATGACTTTATCGAAGTTTCCCTCTCCCATCATCATCACGGGAATGTGATTTCCTACTTGGCGAAGCGTTTTGTAAAGTGAAAGTCCTGACTCGTTTTTAAGATTGGTATCAATCATGACGAATTCAAATTTTGTTTCGACGAGTGCATTCCATGCTTTTCGGGATTCATCTACTGCGGCCACAAAGATGTTGTTGAACGTGAGGGTCTTTTCGATAATTTTCTGTGCCGCTTGATCATTGGTAACGAGGAGAATTTTCTTCATGTATTCACTCCATGGCGTTGTTGATAATGAGCAGGGGAACTAACAATGTCATAGGTGTGAATTTAATGGAACCCCGGAGAAAATCATTCCGGCACAAAATTTTTGAGTCGTGCAATGGTTTTTTATTGAATTACGAGAGAAAACTATTAAGTTTTTTTATGTATTCTAAACGAATGGCCGATGAAGGATTATATTTTTTTGAGAGATAGGGACTCACCATTTTTCGATCGAAATAGAATTTTCCACTCTCAATATTTGTTTTTGTCAGCAGCAACCAAATGATTGTGTCTGCTCCTTCTTCACTCGTACGCAATCGGTTTTCCATCCAACTAAAGAATTTTGTCAGTGCTCCTTTTAATCCTTCAGTCTTTACCCAACCTGGATGCATACTTGTTATGATGAAATTTTTCCAGATCGAATCAAGAGCAAGCTCCTCTACTAACGTCACTTGAGCGCGTTTTACATTGGCATAGGTATCAACTTTGTCATAGTTCGGATTTTTAAACAGCGTCGTGAGATCTAACTGTTTGAGATACATTCCACCTGAGCTCACCCAAACGATTCGCGATTGCTCTTTTAGCTTTCCTGATTTTCGAAGTTCATTAATGAGTAGATAATGGCCAATGAGTTGAGAAGCACATTGAAATTCAACTCCGCTCTTATTTTCTGTATATTGATCGGGCATACTGCCCGCATTGAGAACGACGAAATCCAATTCTTCACAATTCTTGGCGAGCATTTTCACTGCATCCCAATCTGCTAAATCACATTTGATGAAGCTGGGATCACCGCTTTCTCGTCTGCCGGTGAAACGGACATCTGCTTCGTGAGACTTCAGAAAATGAACAACTGATTGTCCGATTCCTGAGGTTCCACCTGTGACGAGTGCCTTTTTATTTTTTAAAGAGGCCTTTGAAAAATCCTCATCGAAATGTTTTTTATGACGAAGAAAACCTGATCGATCGAATGAAAAATAGAT
>CBIHOP010000528.1:0-1785 GCA_966211385.1 uncultured Bacteriovorax sp. | reverse complement strand
CTCTTTGAGCAGTAATGAGTTTTTCGCGAATAACGACGATCTTTCCCAACGAAATGTTGTCTAGGCGGTTCATGAGAGTCTCCTGTCATCAAAAAAGTTGCAGCTATTTAGTACATCGAGAACTTACAGCGATTTTTTAGAAAGGAATCAAAGGCGACATCTGTTACATACTTCTTATTGAAGAAGACGTTTCCACCTTTGCTATGATCTGTATACCATAGATCCTTAACGGGAACAGTACAATTTTTGAAACCTTTCTTTTTAATGATGGCCGAATTACCTGCTTCTGCCTGGGCAATTCCTACCGGCCAGTCTGCAAGCGCGTGAGTTTCAATGACAACTCCAGATCCTTCATAAGAAACCCCTGGGTTCAAAGCGGCACCACTTCTATCTTGTGCGAGTGGAACTTCTTTTAAAGCACCACTTACAATTTCTTTTGTTTTCCCATTAAACACAACTTCTTCACGCGTAGGAAGTGTGACGATAACAACATCTTTATCCGAATCAGATTCATAACGAATGGCCGGTAGAACTTCACGCGGGAAAAATGTGAGAAGTTTTAAGTGACCATGACTTTCAACTTCATCCGGTGAATCCCAAACAAGAAGGCCCATATCTGATCGAGCAAGATCTTCAAACATAAATTCGAATTCGCGACCGACGCCAAAGCCTTCCATCGGGACAGAATTATTTCCACCATAGTTAGTGAATTTAAAACTTTTCATAAGTTCATTTCCATCATCATCGCGATTTGAACAAAAATCCCAGCGAAGATGATTGCGAGTACGGCAAACAGTGCCCATCAATCGTTCCTCATTAGAATCCTTGAGTGGGGCCTGAACAATTGTTTCGTCATGAATAATGATCTCTCTTGCGATCAGCGGAGATGTGATTGTGATGACTGTTAAGAGAGAGGTTAGAAGTTTCGAATTCAGTTTCATGTGTGTTCTCCATGGACAATTGCTGTCCCAAAAACTCGTTCGTTTAAAACATTTTCTCCAATGAAAGGCCAAACGTTTTTCTGCACTTTCTTTTTCGTCATGCGGTTCGTGCACAAAGACAGAGCGGAGAACTCAGTTAATTTTATCAAGACGAGCTGATTCATTTTCATTTTATTTTAAGCGACATTCCGAGCGAAAAATATTGGTCAATTTATTCCCGACAGGAACACTTTTTAAATTTTCACGCTAAAAATTTTTAAAACTGAGCTAAAATATTAAAAGAATTAAAATAACGAACCGTTAAGACATTTGAAAAAATGAAGTAAGCGTTAACCGATTGTGACAATGACAAGGAGTCGTAAGAATGGAATTAGTCGAAATTTTTAAGCAAGGTGGCTTTATCATGTATCCGCTTTTGATTTTTTCAATCGCGGTATGGACTGTTGCAATCCAAAAAATTTGGTTTCTTATTGGATTTAAAAAACAAGCAAAATATTTTTACGATGAAGGTATTCGCATCATTCATTCAAAACGTTTCAATGAAATGGAATGGCTTTACAAAAATTGTCCAGAAATTATTGCTAAACCTCACTCAGCTATTTTTGAAGAAGCTTCTTCTTCTGAAGAGTGGGATGCAAGAATGCAAAGAAGATTAGCTGAAACACAAATGGGTTTAAAGAAAAACGTTTGGGTTCTAGGTACAATCGGATCATCTGCTCCATTCGTAGGTCTCTTCGGAACTGTTTGGGGGATCATGGGATCATTTAAAGCAATCGGCGCTGCTGGTAAATCTGGTTTCGCGGTTGTTGCTGCTTCGATTTCAGAAGCTCTTATTGCAACAGCA
>CBIHOP010000527.1:0-1794 GCA_966211385.1 uncultured Bacteriovorax sp. | reverse complement strand
GATCCAGCGATGCTCGAATCCTACTTAGTCGCCTTAGAAAAATTTTTAGATCTTATGGAAGAAAAAAGCTCAGCGGCGATTTAATGAATCGGCTGAGTACAGATCGATAAATTAGAAACTTCTTATGCCGAGATATTTTCTTTGCTCGAAAAGCTACAAATAGTGCCAAGGTAAAACTTACTGTCAGATTAAGGAAACCTATCACCCCAATTCCTAGTGCGGCCCTCACGAATTCCTGGGTTCTGAGGATCTCAGTTCCGAGCGTTGGTATCGAAGCAGCTAGAGCACCTGTTGAAAGAGTAACGTGCCTTACGTCGAGAGGTATGCCTAAAATCTTAAGCAGGACAGGCACAATACCTAAAAATACACCGAGTGCGATACTTCCTACGATTCCAACAAGAGCATGCTCAAAGTACTGAGTGATTTTTTGAGTGCCCTCTTTTCCAAAAACAAAATTTAATTTTTTGTTTTGGGACATGAGAAAACTCAATTGATGAAATGAATACCAATTCATCGCCCAGCCTGAAAGAACACTGGATAGCCACAAAAGAAAACCTGTGAAAGCAGCGTAAAATGCACTCGGTCCTAATATGTCTGTCGATTTCAGAGTATAAATGGCCGTATCAAACGTAAAAATCCACTGTCCAGTAAACGCATGCCATAGGTAGGTTAATAAAAGTGTTGTTGGGATGACGGCTAAAATATTTCCAAAAACAGCGGCCAGCTGGGTGCGAGTAATGTTGATGATCTCATCGGTTACTGCGGCCACATCATCGCGATCTCCCACTTTATCCAATTTATGAGCAAGCGCGGATGCGGTGGCTGCAGGTTGTTTTGTAGCGAGCGTATAGCCAGCAAACTGAATAAAGAGGAAACTTCCTGCATAATTGACAGACGAAAGAGCACCGTAAAGATAAGGAGTGAGATTCAATTGCACCAGGAAGTTTTTCACATAAACGGTGAAGGCCGTAAGAAATCCACCGCCCATCGCACTTTTTATCATCGCCAAATGTTCTGTGCGGTCTTTAGCGATGTAATGCTCGCCCGTATGAGAATTGTTTTCAATAATTTTTTGAGCTAAAAATGTAGCATTGTCAGAGAAAATACTGAAAGCGTGTCGTTGATGAAGATTCTGTTCAACGAGTTCTGAAATGAGTTTTATGATTTTTCCAGCATCCACCTTTTCATCATTCGTTATATCAAGCAACGAATAAACGCGCTTAATAAACAATTTCATTTTTTCCAGTTGGAAAACGATTTGAGTACTCACACCGTAAGTATTAAGATGCTGATAGACTTCAACAATGGAGTGTTGAGCTTCGGCCAAGAGTGCATAGAGTTCTTGAAGAACAACCCTATTCAACTCTGTTTGCGGTTCTAAGCGGGTTCTCAAATAGAGATTAAGTTTCGCCGACATTGAATAAAAAGGAAGAGTCTTCATTTTTTTATGCGGAATTCTCTTTCTAATTGCTGGACTCAATCCAATCGCTGTAATTTGCGATATGAGATAAATGAGTGAATCGTCGATATCATTTCTTAAACGTAAAAAATCTTTTCGTTCAAACAGCTCAGGCAATTTTGCGAGGCTTTCCTCATCTAGACTTTTTAAATGTTCAACGTCGCTTTCATCTGGAAACATTCCCATCATGAGTTCACTAAGTTGATTTCCAATTGGTCTCGAAGGCAAAATTTTTGTCGTGAGTTTTTCAACCAACTCACCGATCAAACCTAAATTTGAAGGAAGGCCAACTTCACAAAAAAACTCCGTAGAACTTAGATCTTCCAATGTGTTCG
>CBIHOP010000526.1:0-1813 GCA_966211385.1 uncultured Bacteriovorax sp. | reverse complement strand
TTTTTACAACAGGAACAGTGATCCCATTACCAGAATCCAAAACCATGACTCCATTTACTTCGACTAATTTACCTTTAATCTCTTTATCGTTTCCATATTTTGGCGAGTCAGTTACGTAGAACAATTTTTTTCCACCCATCATTCCATCTCGCTCTTCAATTTTGAGCATGGGAGAGTACGCATCGAAGGCCGGGACATTATGCGATTGAGATGAACTATAAAGAGCAGCAATTTCTTTAAGAAGCGGATCGATTTTTTCTTTACCTAAATGAAATACGAATCCAGTAGATGACATGAGCTCTGGATTACTTGATTTTCTCAAGCGTGGTGAAAAACTCGAAACAGATGTCCATTGAACGTTATTAAATGTATGAACCTTTTTTCCAATGCGAAGATAGATATGACCGAATGGTTCAGTAGGTTCAAAAATAACTTCGGCCGTTTCTTCGAGAAATGTATCGTAGTCAGGGTATTTATTCATGACCCCGGTGTTGGCCGTATATTCAGTATATTTTTTTCCGTTGGGAAATTTCTTTTCGACTGGATTGAGCTGAGTCAGCTGAGGAAGTTCGCGTTGGGGAGCAATGGCCTGTGGTTTTGGTTTAAAAAATTGAGTAACACCACCCACACATGAATCGAACCAATTCGCAGGAGCACGTTCAGAGTCACTCCACGTCCACTCAGTAACTGCCAACTTCTCTTCAGGAGTCATGTCACGACTGCTGTAATAAGGAGCAGGCGTGTGATGAGAACAGGCACTACTTAAAAGAAGTGCACTCAGAAAAAACATTGTTCTAAATTTCATTGCAAACACCATATTTAAAGTTCACAGCTCTTCATTCGTTCCTTTCGGTAAATCTCAAGAGGAATTAAGGATTAATATGTCCGACCCGTACGCTCGGATATCTAGTGTCAGATTCCTAACACTCAGGCCAACATATGCTTACAAAATTTTTTTTAGTTGCGTGAGTCTGTCAAGAATTGCGAAACTTTATGAAACGTAATCAAGGATGATTAAATGAATGCTAAGTTAATGTTGTGTTTTTCTCTTTTGTCTCTTTCAGTAGCTGCTGAGGCAACTCCTTTTAACGGTTACATCGTAAAATTCAAAAAAGGTTCTCAGTTTCACTCAATGAAGTCGCTTAACCAGGTTGGAGCTGTCACAAAGTCAGTTGATACATCTTTCGGTACTTTTGCTCGTCTAGAGTCGACAAAAGGTCTTTCAGATAAATCGATCCAATCATTGGCCGCTCATCCGGACATCGAATACATTGAACCAAACTATATTATTTCAATTAATGGAAGAAGAGATTCGCTTCCAACTGATGCTCAATACTCAAAACAATGGGGACTATCTAACACTGGAAAAAATTCTGGTGGGATCTTCTCATCTGGCGTGAAAGGCGAAGATATCAATGTTGTTAAAGCATGGGATCTCACAAAAGGTGCGGAAGGTGAGCACACTGTGAAAATCGCAGTTATCGATACTGGTGTTGATTACAATCACCCAGATCTTAAAGAGCAGATTGATGTAAACGTATCAGAGCTTAATGGCGTGGCCGGCGTTGATGATGATCAAAACGGATACGTAGATGATATTTACGGATACGATTTTGCTGGTAAAGACGGCAACCCAATGGACGGACACGGACACGGAACTCACTGTGCGGGTGTTATCGGTGCTAGTCACAACGGCATTGGTATCGCAGGCGTCATGAAAAACGTAAAAATTCTTCCGATTAAATTTCTTTCTGACAAAGGCTCAGGAGAAACGATCGATGCTATCAGTTCAATTGACTACGCTATCAAACGT
>CBIHOP010000525.1:0-1816 GCA_966211385.1 uncultured Bacteriovorax sp. | reverse complement strand
ATGTAATCGTTATCAGATTTAAGAATCAATTGATCGAATTCTTCAGTTGAGATTTCACCAGCGCCAAAGTGACGAAGACGACCAACAACTTTTACCTGATCAAAAGTTTGAGCTGAATGTTCAGCTTGAGCTTTTTGAGTCACAACTGTCATGACACCTTCAACTTGGTTGAAATCATCAACAGTCACGGCCCCGCGAGCGTCGAATTTATGAACGCCAGAAGCTTCAACAGAAACACATTTAAATGAAAGAACTCCAGCAGATGCCGAAAAAGTTACGAAAGAAGAAACTAAAAGTGCGAACGCCATTTTCATTTTTTATAATCCTTGTTTCGTTTCAACTGAATTTACGCCATTGGACAGATCTTCAGTGTATGGCGACGCTGTCGTCAGTGCTTTTAAATCTGGTCCGTTACCTGAGTTTTTAACTCTTTTATAACGTCTAGTCTTTTTATTTTTCGCGTACATTCCCTTATTTTTTTTCGAGCTGCGCGACATCGTTGAACGTTTCGATGATTTTTTATTTTTAGAAGCAGCATGTGTTTCTAAAGAAAATAAAGTGAAAATCATCACGACAAGCATTGTTAAGCATTTGATATTTTTCATTCGTTCATTGTGACTCACCTCTTTACTTAGTGGCAAGCTTCATAGCACAATCCGTTTACTTAATTTTTTATCAAGGTAAGTAATCTGCGTCCTAATAAGTATATTGCTTTCAATAAACCCTACGGAATTCTCTGCCAATTCACCGGAGAAAACGTGGATGAAATGCTCACGCCTTTTGGATTTCCCAAAGATGTTTATGCCGTTGGCAGACTCGATAAAGATTCAGAAGGACTTTTAATCCTTAGTGATGATGGAGCGTTCATCGATACTCTGTTAAGTCCAAAACACGACAAAGAAAAAACTTATTGGGTGCAAGTTGAAAATATTCCGACTGATGAAGCGCTTGAAAAACTTCGTCGCGGTGGAATCGTCATTCAAGATTACAAAACAAAACCAGCAAAAGTTAAAATTCTTGATCCACAACCGGAAGTCGCCCCGAGAGTTCCTCCCATTCGCGAGCGAAAAACAGTTCCTACGTGTTGGATTGAAATCACAATCAGTGAAGGAAAAAATCGTCAGGTGAGACGCATGACGGCCGCTGTGGGGTTCCCTACGCTTCGACTTGTGCGCATGAAAGTTGGGAAATTTTCATTGGGAGATCTCGCGCCTGGAAGCTGGATTGAAATCAAAAAAGAAGACATCATTTAGTTCTTCTTGCGGTCTTTATACTCGCGCTCTTTATGGGTCCCATCTGATAAACCGTATTTTTCTTCGACACCTAATTGATTGATGAGTGAAGTGATTTCGTTTTTATCATCTGATTTAACGACAGCGATGTAGGTTTTAATTTTTTTCTCAAGGATTTCTCCCCTCTCATAAAGCGCTTCAAAACGAACTTCACCGACGGAAAGAGATTTGAGCTCTGGAATCATTTTCGCTGCCGATTGTGCGGTGGCATTGAACATGGTGTTTCGGCATTCTTGATCAGCTTTAATCTGGTGATGATTACCGAACTGATCTTTTAATTCCAAGCGATGTTTCTCACATGGTTTACCGCAATCTTTGTAGCTCGATCCTTTACTCATGAAGGCCGCAAACACACAATGCTCCATATGAAACGAAGGCATGTATTGGTGAATGGTCACTTCCATTTTTTCGGAACGTCCATTTTCCATCAGCGATTTTAATTGCACGGAATTGAGATCGTAGCTCGCACTCACCGTCTCAAGTCCTTTGTTCAGGAAGTAATCAGCGGTAATGGAGTTCGTTAC
>CBIHOP010000524.1:0-1819 GCA_966211385.1 uncultured Bacteriovorax sp. | reverse complement strand
GATATGTATCTGTCTGCATTTCCTTTGATGGCCAAAGCTCTTAATACAACTGTCTCGCAAGTCTCAATGACACTTTCAAGTTATTTTGTGGGTCTGGCATCTGGACAACTTTTCTATGGTCCTTTAATGGATCGTTTTGGACGAAAAAAACCACTAGCTGCGGGTCTCACCATTTATATTTTAGCTTCTATTGGATGCTTACTCTCACCAACAGTTGAAGTCCTTGTTGTTCTAAGATTTATTCAGGCCCTAGGTGGTTGTGCTGCAAGTGTGGCAGCTTTTTCCATGGTTCGCGATTTATTTACTCCTACAGAAAGTGCAAAAGTTCTTTCATTATTAATTCTCATTCTTGGAGTCTCTCCGCTTTTAGCACCAACAATCGGAGGATTCCTTTCCATTCATTTTGGATGGACATCAGTTTTTATGGCGCTCACTGCTGGATCTACAATTTTACTTTTCGTATCAATGAAATTTCTTCCTGAAACACACAAGGGAGATTCATCACACGTTCTCCGTGCGGGACCGATTGCCAGAAATTACTGGTCAATTGTTCAGAATAAAAGTTTTCTCACTTATGCAGTTTCTGGCGCAATTGCTTTTTCGGGTCTCTTTGTTTATCTCGCAGCTTCTCCCATTATTTTCATGGATGTATTCAAAGTTTCGGAACAAGTCTATGGCTGGATCTTTGCGTTTATCGCGATGGGGTTAGTAGGGATGAGCCAGATGAATGTTGTGCTCTTGAAGAAATTTCGTAATGCTCAAATCATGGGTGGAGCTCTCATCATGATTGTGCTGATTAGTCTTTTCTTCTTCGTTTCTGCTTACAATGAGTGGGCGACAATGATCACTGTTGTACTCACGATGTTTTTACTTCTTTCGTGTTTTGGACTTTCTAATCCCAATGCTCAAGCGCTTGCCATGGAACCATTCGGAAAAAATGCAGGAAGTGCCGCTGCTATGATTGGATTTGTACAAATGGGAATTGGCGCCCTCGCTTCAGTCTGCGTAGGACTTCTGAAAGCGCAACAACTTCTACCGATCTCAACTATTTTTGTGAGTACTTCATTGCTTGCAGCGATTGTCTTTTTTGTGGGGAATTCAGTAATCCGAAAAGCTAAACTTTCTTAAGTAAATCGTGGAGTGATTTTTTCGCCAGATAATTCTGAGTAGAGTGTTCTATTCCACAGACGATTTCTTCCAAAACATCATTGATTCCGCAACTCACTTTACAATGTTTCGTCACTGGTTTGTTGTGAATATTCACCAGACGTTTTTCATTTGTAGCGGCGACATAAATATCTTTTAAAGAGATTTCGTTAGCAGGTCGTGCGAGTTGAATACCACCGCCTTTACCTCTAAAACTAACGAGAAGTTCGGCCTCAACTAAACGCGAGACAACTTTACGTATAAAAGTAGGATTTGTTTGAAGGACTGCGGCCAGTAACTCAGAGTTTACCATCTCGTCCTTGTGATGGGCGGCGGTCATCATAATCTGTACAGAAACGGAAAAGCGTGTGTCGATCATGTATTGATAATACCACAGTTTTCACATTTTTTTATTAAAATGTGCTTTTTATTGTTGCATTTAATTCCGACCAGGGTTAATGTATCAATCACGGATACATTAAAAATGTGGAGATGTGCCCGAGTGTTTAAAGGCAACAGATTGCAACCCTGTTGATATCGGTGGTTAAAATCCATCCATCTCCTCCATGTGCCGCGGGAGCGGCCTATCACAACTAGGAAAAAAGTATGTCTAAGTTATTTACTCCAGTGAAACTCGGCGCATTTGAATTACAAAACAGATTAGTTATGGCAC
>CBIHOP010000523.1:0-1820 GCA_966211385.1 uncultured Bacteriovorax sp. | reverse complement strand
AAAATAAATTTAATCACAGGAGAGCGTTCAGCGTTCTCCTTTTTTGATTGGTTAGATTCATTTGAACGTCCTTATTCAAATTATAGGAATGAAAAAAGAATCGTTCATCTTTTTTACGAAGCGGGTTTAGTTTTTGAAGATTTAGATGTGGATAGCGAAACCTTGCTGGCCCTGGATATTGAATATTCTAAAACAGAATCAATAGAATCATTGGGTGAAAGAAAAAAATTAAATCTCTCTCTCATAAAAAAACCAGATTTTGAGGATTATAAAACAAAATTTAATTCTGGTTATGAAGAACTCAAACTTGGAAACTGCTATCAGTTTAATCTTACCGACGAATATATTTATTCATTTGGTGATGATGTAACGCCACTCGATTTCATGAAAAATTTATGGAGCGAGAAGAGTTCTCGAGGTGATTTTGCTCACGCGACCTATAGTGAAGTTCTCAACAAATTGTTTCTTTCCAATTCGCCTGAATGTTTATTTGAAATTGATGAAGATCAAATTTTCAGCCGGCCCATTAAGGGCACGATGAAAAAAACAGATGATCCTCTAGACGTTCTGTGGGCAAGATTATCGGCAGATAAAAAAAGTCAGGCCGAACTTTTTATGATTGCGGATCTGGTTCGCAATGATCTCTCCCGCATTGATCTACCCACGACTAAAGTTTTACAAAAAAAAGCGATGATGGTTGTTCCTCAACTCATTCACCAGTATTCAGAACTTGTTCTTACTCTACGTCCTCAAGTTACTCTTAAAAAAATTATCACGAGTTTATTCCCAGGTGGAAGCATCACAGGTGCGCCTAAAAAAAATGTCATGCGTATCTTGAGTAGATTAGAAAATCGCAATCGTTCATTTTATTGTGGAACGACGATCGTGACATTTGATCAAAAAATCTCTGCTTCAATCAACATTCGATCGTGTGAAATTGATTTCGAATCACGCCACTTTTCGTATCAAGCAGGTGGAGGAATTACTCTTTTATCGAATGCTGAAGATGAGTTCCAAGAGATGACTTACAAACATAACAGCATTCTCGACTGCTTAAATACATAAAATTACTTGATTCTAATAAAAACTTACATTGATTTAATAATGGAGCAGAATCGTTGACATTAAATTCCGAGACTCGATATCATTTTTTTGCGTCATAGTAATTGACTTTTTAGCCAGGAAAAAATCTTCGTTTTTTTCAGTCGACGGATCGACAGAGGAACAGGGGATGGCTGAACAAAACAACAAAGGAGTGTTGAATGGAAGCTCTAGGTTTAAAGGATAGTGATAAACCAAGCTCGACAGATGTCGGAGTGACATTAGGTTCGCTCGCTGAAATGACTGGTTTCCCTATCGAATACATCAAACGTGAACTTCTATTGGATGAAGATAGTTTGAGTGTCGATGAATTGAGAGAACGCGTACTAGCTTATCTAAACGCACTCTAAGTTTCGAAAAGAGATTAAGCTAAACCTTTTGTCAGTAGGACTTTTGGTTTTTGTTACTAAAAAGCCTAGCTTCATGCTAGGCTTTCTTTTTTTATGGCCCTAAAAACAATCGACTATTGCTTGCTTCAGGATATTTCTCTAACAGGAGATTTCCTGCGTGATCAATTCAATTGCAGCTCTAATAAGCTCAAAAAATTTTTCGACAAATCTTTTCTTCAAAGATCGTTTAAAAAAGGCAGCACACTCAAGCTGCCACTCGATTTCGTCAATGATGGACTTATCAATCCTCATTATGATGGCCCACCGATAGAGATCATTGCTGAAACTGAATGGTTTATGGTTTTGAATAAGTTTCCTAATCAATTTGTC
>CBIHOP010000522.1:0-1822 GCA_966211385.1 uncultured Bacteriovorax sp. | reverse complement strand
TAATGTGTTTTGAATTTGATTCCCATTGATCGAGTTGTGCGAGATCACGAAGTGCTAGAGGTCTATCTTTTTCGCTTAGACTTAATACGTAAGCGAGGTATTTGCGAACGCGAGCTTCACTCGTTTTAGATTTTTGTTCTGCCCATGATTCACTGACAATGGCCAGTTCTGAAGCCGTAAAATCCATATCTTTAAACGGCGATTGTACTGATGTTTTTGTCTCAGTATGAAAGGCCTGCATGAGTGACATGCAGTCATTATTGGCCTGTACAGTACCAATAGAAAGGCTTAAGAAAAGGCATGAAAGAGTGAGATATTTCATGCCTAAGATTGTAGCTAATTTTAGATTTCAGAGAGGGTATCGTGAAAAAAGGATAGGATTAATCTCTCCAAATTCCATCTTCCCCTAAATAAAGGGCGAAGTGAGAATTTCCGTATTTAAGGTAATAGCCCCCGTAATCTGCCCATTTCAAGCGCTTAGCTTCCATGTGATCTTGTAGGGTCGAGACCGCTAAATTCTTTTCAGTTTTAAAGCTGATTTGTTGAGCATTACTTCTCTGACCAATCTGAGTTTCAGTGAAAACATTGGCCGTATGGTCACCAGGAGAAAGCTCACAAGTTTTGAAAGTCCATTGAGTATCTTCTCCAATATCAGCAGTGAAAGTCACATTTTCATCCACAACGATTGAAACTGATTTTAATGGTTCACCGTCTGTTGAAACTGCTTGTCCCTTGAGTTTTAGACAGCCACGTACACTCTGGTAATGAGTGTTTACGAGTTGAGGTGCATTGGTTCCTTGCACTTCTCCTAACCAAGAATGACGTTTGAAAAAACGATTCATCCCCGGGCCAGCGTTCAGTTCAAATGAAAAATCATACTCTCCGTCTGGTAGAACTTTTGAAAATCCCAGGAAGCGCTGATCTCGTGAAACAGTCGCTTTAAAACGATCGACGATAGAATTCTTTTTTAAATCTTTAACGATCACATTGAGCGAACGAACATTTGTAAAAGGCACGCGAACAGCTCCACTCACGTGGAAGCGAGATTCTTTGGCAACAACTGGATCAATAGCGAGTGCTGGAAGTTTAATGTTTGCGGAACGACGATTGTTTGTTGCAAAAAATTCAGCCAGGTAATGAGGATAATTGATACTCTTTTTGTTAATAAAAGATCCGCTGTTTCCACCTTGTCCTGCCGGCCAGTTATGGCCTAGTCCTGTATTCATAATCAATGAGACACGCGGGCCCTGAGCATCTGCCCACATCGTACCCGTTCCATCCGTTTGCGATCCTTCTAACTTTTTTGTATCGAAAGTGAGCTTATTTTCCGCCCCGTAAAGTGTTCGCATAATTTCAGCATTGTGAGTATTGAATGTCGTAGAAACGATAAAATCATTGTTGCCATAAATGATTGATGTCAATTGAGTCTTGAAAAATTCCTGTTTCCCTTTTCCGAGATCACGACATGTTGACATCATCTTTTCGAAAGTTGTTTGGGGACGAGAAATTTCGGTTGCGGCCGTTCCTGTTGATGGACCAGCATTTAAACCAATCCCCGCAAAAACGTCTGGAGCTAAACAGCCAAGGACCATTGAAAGTCCTCCCCCCGATGAAAGCCCTGAAACATAAACTTGCGTGGGATCAATATTGAGCTCAACTTTAGAGAGCATACCTTTAACGACATTGAGAACATGAACATTGTGTCGATTCATCGTTGTGTGATCGGCACCATAATAATCCCAACAACCAGAATAGACACCACCGTTTGGAACTTTAGGAAGAACGACAATCATATTAAATTCGTCTGCCGCGTTTTCCCAGT
>CBIHOP010000521.1:0-1826 GCA_966211385.1 uncultured Bacteriovorax sp. | reverse complement strand
TAAAAGAAAAAAGCGAAAGCACTGAAGAACTTTTAGTTACACTTATCGAGCAAATTGCAAAAACATACGAATTATATCGCTCGATGGAAAGCTCATTTGATTTTCTCAAGAAGGCACGCCAATCACTTAAACCACTTCTCATGAGTATTGATCTCGTTCTTTATAAAAATTTTGTAGGGCCCTTTCACGACTCAACAAATTTGGCATAAGCCTATCATCTCGCATATGATAGGCTCATTATGCATTTTCCTGGTTTCTTAGATGTAGCAGAAAGAAATCTCCTTCCGAAAGAAGGTGAATTGGAATACCTTTTCCCTTTTTACTCTGAATCAGAATCTCAAAAATTTTATGACGATCTCATTCATGTCACGCCTTGGGTTCAGGATGATATGAAAATGTACGAACGCTTTGTGCTTCTCCCGCGTTTAACGGCCTCTTATGGGCCTGATGATGTCTGGCCTGCTTCTCTATTGTCCATGAAGGCCGATATTGAAAAACACGCTCAAATGCCTTTTAATCGCGTCCATATGAATCTCTATCGAGATCAGCGGGACCACGTTTCATGGCATGCTGATAGAGAAACGGTTAAGGGTGACACTGACATTATTGTTTCAATCTCGCTCGGAGAGACAAGAAAATTTCAAGTTAAGCACAAAACAGATAAATCAATTCCTGTCATTACACTGGAATTGAAGCCCGGTTCTCTCGTTATCATGAAAGGTGGTATGCAAAAAAATTGGTTGCATCGAATTGCTCAAGAAACAAAGAGCAAAGGCCCGCGTATCAATCTCACGTTCAGACGAACGTCACCTTTAATTTAAACTCGATTTAGCAACGGTTCCGCAGAATCTCCCTTCTCGATCACTAACGGGTATTGTTTCAACTGGAACGTTTTGAAATAGGTTTCTAACTTCGTCCAAGTTCGACGTCTCTCTCACCGAGGGAATTGTTCGCATACATTGTTCTGTGGATAATTGTGAGGGAGAGGCCGATTCAAGCTTGGCCTTAGTCATTATGTCCTCGTCAATGATAACACCTAGAAGATGCTTCTCGAGCATGTTGTCGACTATCGGCATTTCTTTGAGACCATTTTCAGACATGAGACGTTGAATCTCATCAATGCGAGTTAAGACACTACAGCAAACTGATTTTTGAATCTCCATTTGCACCTCCATCAATACAGATGATGCAAATGAGATTCCAGACTAAAACAATTCGCTGACCAAATCGAGATCAAGTGCGAGTTTGTTTCTCAAGTGGACTTCATCATCGAAAACTAAAGTAGATTTTTTTTCCACATAAGTTCCATTTGAAAATTGATGTTCGGGGTGGCCCCAGCTGATTCGGGCCCTCACAATGGCCTTGCCTGCTTTCGCTCCGGGAGCACGATCAAGTTCAACACTTAATTCACGATAGACAGTCGGATTTTGATCTTTGGAGAATTTTTTAACGAGTTCTCCTAACCCAGCTCTGAGTTGATCATTCTTAATTTTGATTGCCTCTTTAATTCCCACTTCAATCGCACCAACGGCAAGAACATTTGCCGATTTTTTCTTGGCCACCTTAGGATTGTCGAAATAGCGAAAAGCAAAACTGTTAAGCGTCTCTAAAATATAGTGCTCAAGAAAATCAGGTTTACTGAGCATGGTATGCACTTCTTCTGATTTTTCTTGAATCACGTTTTGAAAATCCTGACCGTCTTTTGAAATCATACTTTTAGAACCAATGTAGGAATTTTAGATTCGCGTAGAATTTGACGAACAACATTTCCGCCAAGAAGTGGAGCATCTTCATCGCTACCTGCAGCTAGTGCAATGAAGGCCACG
>CBIHOP010000520.1:0-1830 GCA_966211385.1 uncultured Bacteriovorax sp. | reverse complement strand
ATCTTCTCTATCGCACAAGAAATAAAATCGATTATGATGATGAAGCGTTTTAGGCTAACATCACAAATGAGAAAACATTCTCTCACTAAATAACTTTTTTTAAGGAGTACTCAATGGCCGCTACACTAATCAACACGAAAGTTCCTGAATTTAAAGTTCAAGCTTATCACCATGATGATTTCAAAACTGTAACTGAAAAGGACCTTCAAGGTAAATGGTCTATCTTCTTCTTTTATCCTGCAGACTTTACGTTTGTTTGTCCAACAGAACTAGGAGATATGGCCGATAAATATCCTGAGTTCCAAAAAGCTGGAGTTGAAGTCTATTCTGTATCAACTGATACTCACTTCACTCACAAAGCATGGCATACAGCTTCTGAGACAATCAAAAAAATTAAGTACCCAATGATCGCTGATCCAACTGGACATCTATCACGCGCATTCGGTGTTTATATTGAAGAAGAAGGCCTAGCATACCGTGGAACTTTCCTAGTAGATCCTTCAGGAAAAATTAAACTTGCTGAAGTCAATGACAACGGAATCGGTAGAAATGCAGATGAACTTCTAAGAAAAGTACAAGCAGCTCAGTTTATCGCTGCTCACCCAAATGAAGTTTGTCCAGCTAAATGGAAACCAGGATCAGATACTTTAAAACCAGGTCTTGATCTTGTAGGTAAAATTTAATCGTCATTTTTTTATCGGCCTGCTTTTGAAAAAGGGCAGGCCTTTTTTTTGGAGTTTTTTATGTTGGATAACAATATTATTGAGCAACTGAAAGGAGTCTTTGCGAAACTCGAAAAAACAGTAGAGCTCGTCTATGAATTGAGTGATCATGCTGATCAAAAACAGTTAGTAGACATGCTTGAACAAGTGGCTTCGACTTCAGAAAATATTGTTGTTAGGCCATCGGTGAATAATCATAAAGCTGCTGTTCCTGAGTTTCATCTCGAGTATGAAGGGAAGGCGAACGGAATTTATTTTAAAGGTATTCCAAGTGGGCACGAATTTACATCTCTCATTCTAGCGATTCTCAATGCTGATGGAAAAGGAAAGTTTCCTGATGAGAAAGTTGCAAAAAGAATTGGTCTCTTGAAAGGACCAATTGATATAAAGACATATGTCTCACTGACATGTGAGAACTGCCCTGACGTTGTTCAGGCCCTCAATCAAATGGCCGTCATTCACGGAAAATTTAAACATCAAATGATTGATGGCGCTTATACGCAGGAAGAAATTCAACAGCTCGGCATCCAGGGAGTTCCGAGTGTTATGGTGAATGGAAATTTAATTTATTCCGGCCGATTAAATTTAATCGATCTCATTTCGGCCCTTGAAAAGGCCTACGGAATTGAAGAAGCCACTCATGCTCAGGTTGTAGATTTTAATCTTGGTGCATTCGACGTTGTAGTCGTTGGTGGTGGACCCGCTGGCGCTTCTGCGGCCATTTATTCTGCCCGCAAAGGACTCAAGACGGCCTTACTCGCAGAAAAAATCGGCGGACAAGTTCAAGAGACAAAAGGAATCGAAAATCTTATCGGCGTGAAATATACGGAAGGACCTCAACTAGCAGCGCAGTTGAGTCAACATATTGCTGAATATCCAATCTCGCTTTTTGAACATAGAAGAGTTCAATCTGTTGTGGAGAATGGAAATAAAAAAACACTGCAGCTAGAAGGCGGAGAATTTCTTGAAACAAAGGCCGTTATCGTTACGACTGGAGCGAAGTGGAGAGAACTCGGCATTCCTGGTGAAAAAGAATATATCGGACGAGGAGTCGCTTTCTGTCCACACTGTGATGGACCTTATTACAAAGGAAAAAAGATTGCCGTTA
>CBIHOP010000519.1:0-1839 GCA_966211385.1 uncultured Bacteriovorax sp. | reverse complement strand
TTTTTAACTTTAGGGAACCAATGAAGAAAAGTCGATTCACCGAGACACAGATCGTGTCAATCTTAAAACAGTACGATGGCGGCACACCAGCCGCGGATCTTTGCCGTGAACATGGCATCAGCACGGCAACACTTTACAACTGGAAAGCAAAGTATGGCGGCCTGGAGGCAAGTCAGCTCAAACGCATTAAAGAGCTCGAAGAAGAAAACAACAAGCTCAAGCGGATGTACGCTGATGTAAGCATTCAGCGAGATGCGTTAAAAGATCTCATCGAAAAAGCTTTAACGCCTGACGAGAAAAGACTAGCTGTGGCTTATCTGCGAGAGCAGCGGGTAAGTCTTCGACAGGCGTGCATGCTCATGAAGCTCAGTTCCTCGGTTTATTATTACAAGCATAAGGTCGATCCGGATGATGCACCACTTCAGGATGAACTCACGCGACTGGCTGAGGAACATCACAGATGGGGGTTTTGGAAAATGTTTCATTATCTGCGAGGTCAGGCTATGCCCTGGAATCACAAACGAGTCTATCGTGTTTACACCCAATTGAATCTGAACATTAGAAGAAAACCCAGGAAGCGGTTGCCATCGAGAACAAAAGAGTCTTTGTATCAGCCAGAGCTTCCTAACCACGTATGGTCAATGGACTTCATGTTTGATCGGCTAACCAATGGCAGATCATTTCGTACGGCGAACATCCTGTATGACTTCAACGGCGAGGTCGTGAATATTGTGGTGGATACTTCCATCAGCTCTCCGCGCGTGGCTCGAGAGTTAAGTCAGATGTTTGAATGGCGCGGTAAGCCAGGCACAATCCGTGTAGAGTTTCTTGCCCTGAAGCCGTGGTGTGAGAGTAATGGAATCGAACTGAAGTTCATCCAACCAGCAAAGCCGAATCAGAATGCATACATAGAACGCTTTAACCGGACTTATCGTGACGAAGTTTTGGGTGCTTATCTATTCGATGATCCCCATCAGGTAAGACTAGAGACTGAGAAGTTCATCTGGAAATACAACAACATTCGTTCTCATGACAGCTTAGACAATGTTACGCCACGGGCGTTCCTGTTGAAATGTGGAAGACTCCCAGCCGCGCAGGCCGAAGCTGAGTATCCCACATTCTAACGAGGCGTTCACGATAACAATTATTACATTTGAGTGTAGCTACTCAGGGGAAGCTTACGGAATGAGTCAAGGGGTTAGCTCGGTTGATCTTAGGGCCAAATTGAGTTTCTAACAATATCCCAAGAACCAAGTCTTTCAATAAACCAATTCAGCGATAACGTCGATTAGAGTCAGCAGCCCTTGACGAAAATCAAAGTGAGACTGGAATAATTAGAATAATAACTAAACCTAAGGAGAACAAAATAGAATATACTAACAGGCAGGCAATCAATCTTAGAACAAAGACTCTTGCTTATTGGATGAAATTGAACTTAATTCTAGGACCAACTAGTCTGATGATCTTTACAGTCGCTTGAGCCTAAAAAAATCCTCATCAATAATTAAGTGATTACTTTTCGTCAATCGAAATCTGTGAATATTGGAAAAGAGGTTTGCGAAATACTGAACGAAGTAGATATCGAACGACGAGGAAAGACTGTCCATACCGAGAAGATATGCACTGCTGAGCAAGACGATTTAAAGTGTTAGAAACATGGTCAAAGTATTTTTTAATTGATTTCTGCAAAGGGACTATTACAAAGAGTAACCAAGTGCAAAAGGGTAGCAATACCTTCTCGTGGATTGATTTTATTAACGCGGATGAAAATTTCAAACAGAAGTATGTTGAATGGAATAAGAAATTGAATTGAGCTTGATAAAAGTAAAACAGTATCAT
>CBIHOP010000518.1:0-1840 GCA_966211385.1 uncultured Bacteriovorax sp. | reverse complement strand
ATGAGATCTCTCATCAACATAGTTAAAGTCACTGAACATTTCAGGATGAACGCGTAGAATTTCACTTGTCTGATCAAAAATTAGACCAACTTTCGCACCTTCATAATTAATAATGGCGACTTTATGAGAAACATCTGTTTCGCAGTTTTCATAATTCAAAAGTTTTTTAGTATTGATGACTGGAATAATATCGCCACGAAGGTTAAAGACCCCTACTAAAAACTGAGGTGCAAGCGGCATGGGAAAGATTTTTTCGGGAAAATTGACGACTTCCTGGACGGAAGCAACCGAAATCGCAATTTCTGTTTTATTCAGATAAAATGAAGTGAAGATTGAAGTTAAATTATTTTTTTTAATCATTTCCATACTTCAATTCCTGTTTTTGTTCAATCAATTGTACGATTTCAACTTTACCGGTTGAGCAATCAAAAACTATTTGTCGAGCCACATCAGAAAGTAAATCTGAATTTCTTATAGAGAATCCGTGAACCTTTAATTTCTCGTAAACGGCGTCCACATTGAGTTTTCCGACCTGACTTAAATTTCCTGAATAGAGCTGTCCCATCATGCGACCTCCACCAGCAATAGTCACTTCAACTTCATGAACGTGATCAGGCTTAATGTTCATCATATGCATGAGTGCATCTACAGCGTGATTGACATATTTTCCGCTTGTGAGGTCTGAAGCTTCCTTTGAATCTGGCAAAAGACAGTGGGCCAATCCACATCGTTTGTACTTCGGCCAGTAAAAGGCTATTCCGACACAGGAGCCTAAAGTTGCTTTGAGCACATCCCCTTCACAACCAGTCTTGACTTCACCAATACGAACATGAATATCGGCCATTTAAGCACCTACCTTATAGAGGCAAGGTGACTGGAAAGCATAGTTTGTTTCGAGACGAGTGAGCGAATCAGATTCACCTAAGACAAGATGACCCTCTGGTTTTAGCATTCGTTCAATATTCTTAAGAACTTTTTCTTGATCATGAGCTTCAAAGTAAATAAGTACATTACGCAAAAAAACAATATCAAATTTTTGAGAACGATTCAGACTCGTGAATAGATTGTGTCTTTGAAATTCTATATTGGCCCGAACATGATCTCTCACGACATAAGTGTCAGCACTATTTGATTTCATGTATTGCTCGAAAAGTGACTTAGAATAACTTTGAAATAGTTCTATTGAGCGACCTGAATAGACTGCCTCTTTTGCTTCGTTCAACACATCTGTGGAAATATCAGTCGCAAAAATCTGATAATTAAATAGCGGATTTTTTAATTTGAATTCATAACAACAAATGGCAATCGTGTACACTTCCTCGCCTGAAGAGGCAGCAGCGGACCAGATGGAAAGGGTCTTTCCAGCATTTTTTGCATACCACTCCGGAAGAAAGTTTTGGTTAAAATGATTCCAGATTCGTGCTGTTCTAAAAAATGATGTTTCATTTGTTGTGACAACATTAACAAATTGCTCGATTTCAGAATCATTACTTTTCAAATAGTCGATGTATTCACCATAGCTTGAAAAAGAAAGAGCTCTCAATCGTTTTCGCAAACGACTGCTTATGAGCGCTTTTTTCTGCTCGCTCATAGTGATCCCTGTATGGATATAGATCAATCCGATAACTTCTAAAAGTGCAAGGTGATCCAGCTCGTTCTCAGCATTTAGCATAAAACCCTAGGCCAGCTTCGCCATTGTTGAATTAAGAACATCAATTTCCGCTGAAAGACTTTTTGTTGCTGTTGCAATTGTTTCACTCGCAATCGCTGATTTTTCTGTTTCATCTGCAACTTGCTGAATCGAAGTACTAACACCTTTTGCAGTAAGGAGTTGCTCTTC
>CBIHOP010000517.1:0-1841 GCA_966211385.1 uncultured Bacteriovorax sp. | reverse complement strand
TTCCAGTGGGTGGTTGTGCTGTTATTGATAATGGGACATTTAAAGGAATTCTTGTTGAAGGTGATATCAGGCGTACGTTCACAAGAGAGAATGAAGGTCTGAAGACAAAAATTAAAGATATAATGAATACTAATCCTATAACAGTAGGCCCAGACCAATTGGCCTATGAAGCTCTTGAACTAATGGAATCGAAAACACGCTCGTTGCAGGTTCTTCCTGTCATCGAAAACAAACAGTTTTTAGGTTTCATCCGTTTGCATGATCTGCTGAAGGAAGGGTTTTCGCTTAAAGGGTAGATCGAAAGCGAGAAGCGCAATCACGAGACCAATAAGTCCCATCAATCCCCATTTTTGATAGAGTGTTGCTGATCTTTTTTCGAGCGATAGATCGACATCCAGATACGTTTTTTCACCAATACCCAAACGCTGACTTTCTTTTCCATCAGGATAGATAATGGTCGTTATCCCTGTGTTCGTTTAACTAATAAGAGTAATCGCAAATTCCAATGATCTCCATTTTGACCGGAAGAGATGTTGAAACGGCTCTGAAGTATTTCCATACCATGAATCATTTGTCAGGTTGACTAGAAATTGAGCTTCATCTTTTTGTTCATTTAAAAAATCGCGTACGAAATCTGTGAATAGAATTTCGTAACAAATCGCAGATATGAAAGCGATCTCGTTATCGGTTTTAAAAGCAGTCCACTCCTTTCCTTCTGCAAAGTATGAAATGTTAGTGATGAGCTTTCTGAACATCGGATTTAGTGGACCGAAGGGTAGACCTTCGCCGAACGGAATGAGTTTTTTCTTGTGATAAACTTCTTTGAGATATTGATTCTTGCTAAAAAGAAAAGCCGAATTGTAATCACTTTGCCCTTCTGAACCCTGGCCAAAACTAGCATCATAACCGCCAATGAAAAGTTCTCCTTGAGTCTTTGCTAAAATATCGCGAATCAATGGAGGCAGAGGAGCTTCTTTATTTTTTTTCAACATTTCACTGTAGAAAAGAGAAGGATAAGCGGTTTCAGGCCAGATGATGAGATTTCTGGGAGTCACATGATTTTGAGTTGAGAGCTGATAATAACTATCCAAGACGGCCATTAAAGATGAACGGTTTCCTCGCTCAGATTCAAGCTTGATGAAATTACCAATGTTAGGTTGAACGACTCTTACAGCTAGTGGAGGGTTTTTTTCTGAGACTTCAGATTTTCTAAAAAAAGGCAAATGACCTAAAAGAACGACTATCAAAAAAACGTTGATGGGCCACGAGATTTTCTTTTCTTTAATTTGGTCGAGAATAGAAAGTCCAATGAGTGCACTAAAAAAAGAATAGAAAGCAGCACCAAACAAAGGAGCGAAAGTTAAATAAACATCAGGCGTGAGTGAAGCATAGGAGTGTCCAAGATGAGCGGGAAATTGTTGAGGAACAATTCGCTCTAGCAGGACATAGATAAGAGCAAGCACTACTGGATGTTTAATTTTTCTTTTGAAAGCGACGTAGACGTAGACTTGAGGGATGATGACAAAAGAAAATAAAAGTCCCAGCAAATAGTTAAGGGGTGGCTGAAGTCCACCGAACTCTTTGAGCGTAAAAGGTATCCAGTAAAAACCAGCTAGATAAAAACCAAGAGAATAAAAGACGCTTGTGAGTAATTGGCGTTTGAGATTTTTGTCTTGATCTAAAGACCAATTGAATAGAAAAAAGCCTATTATGGGCGCAAAAAAGAGTGAAAAACCTCCGTGCAAAGGAAATCCTAAGGCATAAAGGGATCCGCCAATTAGAGAGGCAAGGAGTGGGAGAGATTTGCGCATAGTCGTATTCATGTGAAGAGTTTAGTTTTA
>CBIHOP010000516.1:0-1857 GCA_966211385.1 uncultured Bacteriovorax sp. | reverse complement strand
ATGCTGGTCGTTTAGTTCAAGTAGATAATCAAAATATTCCGCGTACAGAGCGTTTTGTTCTCGGTGGTTCACGTAACTTAAGAGGATATTCTCAGGAAGCTGTAGGGCCTCTGAGAGATGGAACTGTTAACGGTAAAAAAGTAACATTTAACTCTGGTGGTGTATTTAAAACATACACTCAGGTTGAGTTCCAACATCCACTATCTCGCGAAGCTGGACTGAAATGGGTTGTCTTCTTTGACGCCGGGCACGCTGGGGATATGGATAATGTAAAAGTTTACGCGGATTATGGCTTTGGATTCAGATGGTATTCACCAATCGGAGTTCTTCGCTTTGAATTCGGATACCCGTTAGGCGATCGCGCTAAAGATTCGGGTTCTCAATTCCATTTTGATATAGGACAATTGTTTTAAAATATGAAGGAGTATTCAATGAAAGCATTAGTCGCCGCTATGGCATTCGTTCTTGCGAGCACAGGTTTCGCAGCAGTGTCGGTTGGAAAAATCGACGTTCAAAAAGTTCTTATTTCTGTTAACCAAGGTGTTGCTGTTCGTGATCAATTGAAAAAATCATTTGATGAAAAACAAAAAATCTTAAAAGACGAAGAAGATAAAATTAAAAAACTTCAAGATGATTACTCAAAGAAAGCATCAGTAATCAACGATAAAGAAAAGTCTAAAAAAGAAAGAGAGATCCAGGAAAAGATCATCGCTATTCAACAAAAGACTCAATCTTTCCAAAAAGAAATCCAGGAAATGGAACAAAAACTTAAAACTCCAATTCTTGAGCGTGTAAAACAAGTGGTTGATGAAGTTTCTAAGAGCGCAGACGTGGATCTTGTTTACGAAGCAGCTACTGCTCCAATTCTTTACGCTAAATCGGAAAAAGATTTAACGGATGAAGTTGTAAAAGCATACAACAAAAAATTCCCGAAATAGTCTCAACAATAATTTAATGACTGACGAGGACCCAAGTTGGGTCCTCATTAGTTTTAAGAGCGTGCTCATGAAATTAGGAAACCTTAAAAATTTCGATAGTTCGATTGAGATTGTCACAGATACTGATCAAAATTCTGAAGTCCTTGGCATTACTGATTCAAGTTTATTTGCGGCCGATCATCTTTATTTCATCAAAAACAAAACTTTCGCCAACGACTTTCTCGCTAACGAAAAAGCGACACGCGTGGGTGTACTTGTTGAAAAAAAATATTTCGATCTTTTAAATGAAGAAACAATCAATGATTTGAAAAAGAAGGCCTTATGGCTGGGACATGTCGCTGACGTGAACCTTGCGATGTCTTTTCTCTCAAAACCGTTTTATGAAGAAATAATCAAGTCTCCCAACGATATGATCGATGGACGACAAATGGGAACGGCGAGCGTTCATCCATCGGCCTGGATTGCTCAAGGAGCATTCATTGGTGAAAACGTAAAAATTGCGGCCAACGTTCGCATTCATTCAGGTGTGGTCATCATGAGTGGAGCAGAAGTCGGTGAGGACTCAGAAATTTTTGCCAACACAACGATTTACCGAAATGTAAAAATTGGTTCACGCGTTCGTATCCATGCACTCTGTTCAATTGGCGCAGATGGATTCGGATACAACTTCAGTAAAGGTGTTCACCATAAAGTGTGGCACGTTGGAAGTGTGATCATTGGTAACGATGTTGAGATTGGAGCTTCAACTTGCATCGACTCAGGAACGTTTTCTCCAACAATGATTGGAGCTGGTTCTAAAATTGATAATCAAGTTCAAATCGGACACAACTGTAAGCTTGGAGCTGGAGTAATTCTCTGTGGACAAGTAGGAATCGGCGGAAGTACTTCTGTTGGTGATTATACAGTGATCGGTGGAAAA
>CBIHOP010000515.1:0-1870 GCA_966211385.1 uncultured Bacteriovorax sp. | reverse complement strand
GCCCGGCCTAATTTGAGAACTCGAGTGCTCTTCGCCATTGAAAAAAGTTTCTCCAAACCTGTAGCAGATAAAGTAAAAGAGAAATTGGAAGACATGAAACCTGTTGTTTTTCCGGCCAACAGTACCTGGAATCAACTTTATCAATAAGCCCGACTAAAATGCTTTTCTCATCATGGATGATCCATATTTTCCGATGAGAAGAGCATGAAAATATCAATACTGCTATCACTATTAGTCCTTTCAACATCGCTTCTTGCCTCTGATCCTTATATGGCCATCGAGAGAGTCGTTTTAAAAAATGGAATGACTGTTACTTATGCCCCAAGTGAAGAAACAAATTTAACAGCGATACGAATTGAGGTGGGAGTTGGATTTGAAGCAGAGAATGAAAGCAATCGTGGAGTTTCGCATTTATTAGAACACTCACTTTTTAGAAATAAAAGTCTTCGTGATGATATGACTTATCTCCAGCTGATTAAAGAAGCGGGTGGTGAAGCGAACGGCACAACTTCTCCGCGCTCCACGGCTTATTTCGCTTCGATTCCTGCGAAAAAAGGCGAATGGTTGCTTGAGAATTTTGCAACCATGATTCTGAAACCGAATCTGATTGAGCAATATATTGAAAAAGAAAAAACGACTGTTGAAATGGAGATAGGCAAACCAACTCCTATCGTTCAGTTTTTGGGTTTTAATCCCATGCAAATTCTTAAACCACGTTATCTAAATCATCCCAACTTCTGGGAGCAAGAGTTTGGTTTAAAACTTCCGTCTGCTTATTCTCTAGAGGATGAGCAACTTTCAAATCAAAGACTGACGCTTTCACAAGTTCAGAAGCAATATGCGGATTATTATTATCCCAGCAATATGAATCTTTTTATCGCAGGAAAATTTGATCGAAAAAAAATGGATGCCATTGTTCAGAAGACGTGGGGATCTATTCCAGCTTATCAAGGAAAAAAACTTCCTGACCTTGCTCGACCAGTATTGCGTGAGAAACCTTATGTTGGAACAACAATCACTCAGGATAATCCAACAGCGCAAATTGGAACCAAGGTAGTGAACTTCAGCTTAAAAGAACAGCTCATCATCGCTTCATATACTGAATATCTGGCTCATGATTTGATGAAAGAATTAAGAAATAAAAAGGGGCAGACATACACAGCATACGCTGTTAACGATTTCTACACCGGTTATGGGACTGCATACATCACATTTCAAAGCAGAGAGGAACATCTTTCTCAAAACCTTAATCAAGTTAAGGCCATTCTAAAAAAAGATGCAGAAGATGGAAAAATTTCCAAGGAGCGGGTTGAAGAAGCGAAAAAACTATTGATCTCGCAGTTCCAGCTTAGAGGTCGTGAAGCTCATGTCATGCTTGACTATGCTTTATTCCATCATAGCATCATCAATCAATTTGGAAAATTTGAATCACCTTACAGTATTATTCAAAATGTTCAACCGGATGAGTATGCGGCGACATTAAAGAAATTTTTCAAACCTAACGTTCGTTATGAATTCCAGGCACGCAACCATTATATGTTTTTCTATGATCATCTGGTGGTCCTTGTACTAGGCGCGCTTGCTGCTTTCATGGGTCTCAAAACACTCCTTACGAAACCTTTTCAACATCAGGCCATTCGTTGGGTGAGGAAAGTGAAATTTCCACCTCTAAAAAGTTTAGAATTTGCCATGCTTGTTTGTGGATATTTCGCCTACGTTCATATTGAATTTGTAATGACTCTATTTTTTGCTCAATTCACTTTTTTTAATTCTAGTCTTTTATTCAAAGAATACCTCTGGCCGGTACTGTGCCTAGGTGGATGTTTAACGACAATGATGTTTTTTCTTTTCTCTCTTCCGAGCAAGATAA
>CBIHOP010000514.1:0-1881 GCA_966211385.1 uncultured Bacteriovorax sp. | reverse complement strand
TTTTTAATTAAAATCTTTAGACATCCTTGAATCTGGCATCATCATAGGCCGGGGCTTTTTCATTAGAGGATGATTCGTTCATCGCTCCCACGGCTTTTTTAACTGGCATATGTGCAACTGTTTTTTTAGCAGCTGGCTTGGTCATCTGAATGACATTTGATTTTGTAGTTGAATATGTCGGAGTGGAACTCATGCTCATTGCAGGAGCAGAAGCTTGCTGATAGGTTTGCTCACCACCTTTAATTGTAGTGACCAGAACACCAACTGTTGCTTTTAAAACTTCTGCTTGTGCGGAAAGTTCTTCTGCCGAGCTTGCTGCTTCTTCAGAAGCGGCTGCGTTTTGTTGTGTGACTTGATCTAGCTGGTGCATAGCTTTTGTAATTTCACTGATCCCTTGAGATTGCTCAACACTCGCAGTTGAAATTTCTTCGGCCATAGCATTTACTTTTGCAATACTCACAACAATTTCTTCCAGAACATTTCCACAGTCATTGGCGACTTTAATACCGTTATTGATTTTTACTTTTCCATCTGAGATTAAACGATCAACACTCGTTTTCGTTTCTTGCACGGTCATTTCTACTTTGCGAATACTCTCATCCAGCATTGTTGTAATTTCTTTAGCAGCATTACCACTCATTGAAGCGAGGTTACCAACTTCTTCAGCAACGACAGCGAAACCTTTACCATGCTCTCCTGCGCGGGCTGCTTCAACAGAAGCATTGAACGAGAGGAGTTTAGTTTGGAAAACAATATCATTAATAACTTTTGTCTTGTTGCCAATTTCGTTAATGACTTTCACAATGTCGGCCATCTGCTCATTACTATAGTTGATTTGCTCCATAATTTTATTATTCGAATTATTGATTTCATCAATAGAGCGAATCATCTCATTTACCGTCTCTTTACCTTTAAGCGCGCTCTGCTGACTGAATTGCGAATTTTCCGAAGCCGCTCTGGCGTTTTCAGCGTTGCGATTAACCATCTTACTCATTTCTTCGACCGAAGCTGCCGTTTGCTCAAGTGAAGCAGCTTGTTCCGTTGTGGCCTGTGAGAGTTCTTCTGATGAAGAGGCGATCGTTGATGATGCACTTGCCACCTGGCCCGAGCTGTCGTTCAAATTGGTGATGACTTGGTCGATGGCCTTGCTAATACTTTTCAAAATTAATCCAGCAAGTATTGAACCAAGAATCAGTGAAAGCAAAGTAGAAACAGTCATCATCATTTTAGCCGATGAGACAGCTGCATCTGCTTTGAGATTTGCATCTTCCAAAAACTTTATGTTACGGGTAATAAGACCCTCGACAATTTTTGCAAACTCTTCAAGGATTTCACGCGATTTACCGCGAGCTAATTTCTCAGCTTCATCATTTTTTCCTTCGTACGAAAATTTTCTCATTTCAATACTAACTGGCTTCCAGCGTCCCATAATTTCGCGCAGCTTTTCGATGTCACGTTTCCCCACTTCAGTAGCAATTGCATAGTAGTCATCGAATTCTTTGTTCATTTTGGCTTCGAGTTCATCCAGTTTTTTTCCTTCTAAGTCCATACCGGCCGTCGAATCTTCAAGAATATAAACTTTTTCTCGGTTTCGAATTTGGTGCGATAAACTTTCCATTCTGTTGGACATGTTGAGACGTTTAACTGTGAAGTCGATCATATAATCCATTGTTTCACTGATATGATTGATTCTTACGAAACCAATTGTAGCTACGATAACGGTGCCAGTGAAAAAAATTGCAATAAGTGCGATGATTTTTGTATTCAAACTTAAAGTCTTCATTCTTTCTCCTCATGACGTTGACAATAAAATTATCGGAGGAAGACTTAAGAATTCGTTTAAAGATTTCATCAAGAAGGTTGATTAAAAAAATTGTGAAG
>CBIHOP010000513.1:0-1896 GCA_966211385.1 uncultured Bacteriovorax sp. | reverse complement strand
GGTGCCTCGGGCGAGACTCGAACTCGCACATCCTTGCGGACGGCGGATTTTGAATCCGCTGCGTCTACCATTCCACCACCAAGGCACTGATTGGAAGATCCATCTTAATGGAATCTCCCAAACCCCGTCAATGATTTTATCCAATGGAGAAGCTAGCTAGGGCGCATATCCCAGGATGTCTTCTTGGATAAAGCCGTTCCTGATTCCTTCTGCTTGATCCGTGGTGATGAGGTGTTTACCAGGTGCTTTTTGAAAGCGATAAACGGCTTTTAGTGAATCGGCCTTTGTTCTGAAAAGATAGCCGATAAGGCCTTCAACTTTTTGGCCTTCACAGTTGGAAGAGCGGGAGAAAAAGTGATTGCCTGGAGAAGAGCAGCGGTAAATGGCAACGAGATTGGCATTTGGTGCAGCTGTGAACATGTTGAAGGCGATTCCTTCAGCTGTGTATCCAGCTGCAACGCCCTCTGATTGAACTGCTGTTAAAAGATGATCACCATTTTTGAAGAAGCGGTAAATGGGAAATTTGATAAGTGCGCTCGTTGAATTCGTTGCACATCCAACACCATATTGAGTACAGCAGTAGTGATTGTTGTTTTTTTTCCACAAAGCAGAATTTAATGTAGAAGCAAAAGCTTTTCCCGTTACAACATTATCCATGCCCACAAGCGAATTAGGAATTGAGTTGGGGATGAGACCAAAAAATGCACCCTGAACTGACTGTCCGTTTGCATCTGATTCGGCAGGTTCAACTGAATGAAAATAATTGTGAGCAACTGCCACCATTTGCGGCATAGTCATAACTTTTTCGTGAGCGAGACAAATTTGTTTCGCTTGATGATCGCGCCCCATTGAAAGTGGCCAACCTTGTTCAGAAGCAATCAATAAAGTTTGCGGATGGCGGGCTGGATCTTTGATTCCAAGATCAGAAAGTTTTTGCATTTGATATTGAACAACTAATTCTAAATTTTCAAAAGTATAAGTATTGTGTGCAGGAAGTGCATCCACATCCCCATAGGGATGAACGGCAACACTCCAACTGTAATTTGTACCTAGTCTCGTCCACAAACCTTCTAATAATAATTTGGTTCCCATGTGACCAACATGCATATCTTTTTCCACAAGTTGATCCGTACTCACATACATCAATGCGCTTTTTTGATGACGAGTAAGAGCGGCGTGCGTGCGTTTTAACATATCGGCGTATTTATCAATGCGTTTGTTAATAGATGCCATTGATGTGTCTGTCTTAGATGTGACAGGAGAATAATCAAACCAGTCCGTACTTGCGTTTTCATTCCAGATTACAAAATGGGTAATTTTTCCGCGAACATCGCCGTTGTATCTTGCAGCTATAAGATTAACGTAATCTTCAAAATCATCCATGGCATCGTCACGAGGGACGCAGCCATCTTTCATGAAAACTCCACCGAAGCCAAATCCTTCACAGTTTGAATAACGATAAATGGGCGGTGAAGACCAGAGAACAACACCAGATTGAATTCCATTTGCCTGATCACGTTTTAACAGTTCGTCGTAAATACGAAGCTGATCGGAATTCACGCAACGATATTTTTTGTATCCCATCGCGATTTTTTCTGCTTCAGTTGCAGGAACCTGCACATATTTTTCAGGGCATTTGAGAGATGTTGAACTAGAAGCAAGCCCAGAACCTTCAAGTGCCGACCAATAGATATTGTATTGACGATATGACGTTCCAAGCGATTTTAATTTTTTATATCGTAAATCAGCATCTGCTTCACTCATCTGCAATCGACCTTCGCCAATTCCTTGTTTGGAAATGAGTCTCGGGATGTTTGTTGAAAACGAATATTGCGGATGAATATCAATTACGCCGGAGCTTGTTTCACCCACTTGAAAAATATTTGATCCTTGAGT
>CBIHOP010000512.1:0-1908 GCA_966211385.1 uncultured Bacteriovorax sp. | reverse complement strand
TGAAAAAGCGCAAATGCCCTTAGAGATTTTAAAAAAAGCGTGGGACCTTGGACTAGTGAATACATGCATTCCTGCTGAATACGGCGGTAACGGGTTTAGTGCTGTTGATTCGATGATCATCACTGAAGCACTCGCATACGGTTGTATGGGAATGAATACCGCGATCATGGCCAATGACTTAGCTCTTCTTCCCATCGTCATTGGTGGAAACGATGAACAGAAAAAACGCTTTCTCACACCGTTTACTGAAAGTTATAAAATTGCCGCATTTTGCCTTACTGAACCAGCAAATGGATCTGACGCTGGTGGCATAAAAACAACCGTAAAAGATGATGGTGATCATGTTGTGATCAACGGAAATAAAATGTGGATCACGAATGCGGGTTACGCTGATCTTTTCGTCATCTACGCAACGACAGATCCAACATTAAAACACAAAGGAATTACCGCCATTGTGGTTGAGAAAGGAACACCTGGAATCGAAGTAGGAAAAAAAGAAGATAAGATGGGCCATCGCTGCTCGGATACGAGAGCAGTGACTTTCAATAACGTTAGAGTTCCGAAATCTAATGTGCTGGGCGGAATGAATCAAGGCTGGAAAATCGCCATGAAAACGCTCGATCACTCACGTCCAATGGTGGCAGCATCCGCTGTTGGTGGAGCTCAATGTGCATTTGATCACGCTGTGAAATATGCCAAAGAAAGAGTTCAATTCAATGTTGCGATTTCTCACCATCAAGCAATTCAATTTATGATTGCCGAAATGGCGATGAAAATTGAAGCTTCACGTCTACTCGTTCACAAGGGCGCGTGGCTCTTAGACAACGGTTTGCCGAACACTACAATCGCCTCTTACGCCAAGGCATTTGCGGCCGATTCTTGTATGCAAATAGCGACGGATGCAGTACAAATTTATGGTGGTTATGGTTACTCGAAAGAGTATCCCGTCGAGAAAATCATGCGAGACGCGAAACTCATTCAAATTTACGAAGGCACGTCTCAAATTCAAAGGTTGGTCATCGCTAAAGAAATTTTTCACCGTTAGTTTTTTGATAGTTTATAGGAGATAAATATGAATATTTTCGTTTGCGTAAAGCAAGTTCCAGACACAGAGACAAAGATTGTCCCATCAGGTGACGGATCTTTTATTGAAACATCATCAATCAAATGGATTATGAATCCCTATGATGAATTTGCAGTTGAACAAGCTTTATTAGTTCAAGCAGCTAACGCTGGATCAACAGTAACAGTCGTTCGTGTTGGTTCAACAAAAGACACTGAAGCACTAAGAACAGCCCTGGCCATGGGTGCTGATGAAGCATTCCTCGTTGAAGCACCAGATAATTTAGATTCATACATGATCGCAAAAGCTCTTAAAGGCGCGATTGAAAAATCAGGAAAAACTCCTGATCTTATTCTTTCAGGAAAACAAGCAATCGATGACGACTGTCTTCAAGTTCCACAAATCCTCGCAACAATGCTTAACCTTCCATCGGTTTCAGTTGTTGTTGGATACGAAGGAAATGGTTCAGACGTTGTTCTTAAGCGCGAAGTTGAAGGTGGAGCTCTTGAAGTTTACGGCGTTAAACTTCCAGCTTTAATCGCTTGTAACAAAGGATTAAACACTCCAAGATATGCTTCTCTTCCAGGAATCATGAAAGCTAAGAAAAAACCTCTTACAACTTTAAGTCTTGCTGACGTTAACGTTAGTGATGCTGATAAACGCGTGAAGTATTCTGAATTCAAACTTCCACCTGAGAAACCAGCTGGAAAGAAATTCGATGCAACTGATGCAGGAAAAATGCAATCAGTAGTTAAAGAAGTTGTAGGACTTCTAAGAACTGAAGCGAAAGTTATCTAATTTAAAATTTAATTTTTTTTATTACATTGTAAAAAATATTATTATTT
>CBIHOP010000511.1:0-1912 GCA_966211385.1 uncultured Bacteriovorax sp. | reverse complement strand
CATAAAATTCTAGGAACTCTCAATCCAAGTTTGAAAGATCATGGAATGAGAATGCGTTATATAAACTTCGAACGTGATCCAGATGCTCATCCTTCAGTTGAAAAGTACAATGGACTCATCATTCTCGGCGGACACATGGGTGTTTATGAAGCCGATAAATATCTTCACATTAAAACCGAGATGAAGTTGGTTGAAGATGCGCTAAAAAAAGATATACCGATTCTTGGAATTTGTTTTGGAGCTCAACTATTGGCGCATGTTTTGGGCTCCCCCGTTCGCAAACACACTCAGAAAGAAGTTGGCTGGTGTGATATAGATTTAACGGATGCAGGCGCCGCAGATCCGCTCTTTAAACATTTTCAACGTAGAGAAAAAATTTTTCAGTTGCATGGTGATACCTTTGACATTCCCCAATCGGCCATTCATCTGGTCCAATCTTCCCTATGCCCGGCACAGGCCTTTCGTTATGGGAGTAAAGTATATGGTCTGCAATTTCATTTAGAAGCAGATGCTCCGATGATTCATCGCTGGATGGATAATCCTCGTAATCAAGTTGAACTTTTTAATTCAGATCATCGTTCTATGGATGAAATTAGAAATGACACCGAAAAACATATCTCGCACGCTATGGATTTAGCGCAATCAACATTTCATGAATTCATTGGATTATTTAATCTGAAAGAACGTCCAACACTACTTGGTTCGGGGCACGGTAAGCCGACCAAAAAGCGAGAGTCATAATCAGGCCTTTAATTTGCAACATCCTTCATATGATTTTTGTTTTCTAAAATTATGGAGGAGAAAAAGTATGCGTGGAAAAAAAACATCGTCGTCTTTTCGCGAATCAGAAACTGAATTTGTGAATGAAGGTGGAGATATTATCGAACTTATTTTAGAAGATCACCGCCCTCTAAAAGACCTTATCGAAAAACTAAAAGATTCTGATATTGATCCAGGTGATAAGATGGTTGCCTTTGAAGAATTTGCATCTCTTCTTATGATTCATGCAAAACCTGAGGAAGAATCACTCTACACTTACATGAAAAATGATGAAGAGCTTCGCACTGAAGGAATGGAAGGACAGGTTGAACATGAACTTGCTGACCAACTTATTGCTGAAATCAAGGCCGAATCAGATCCGGATATGTGGCAGGCCAAAGTAAAAGTCTTGGCCGAAATGGTTGAACATCACATCGAAGAAGAAGAAGAGACTCTTCTACCCGATTTCAAAAAAGAGTCTTCTGCTGAAGAAAGAGAAGAATTGGGCCAAAAATTTATGGAATTAAAAATGACTATTCCATTTGATGATATTTATATGCAAATTCAGAGAAATTCAGACAAGATGAGACATCACGCTCGTCACTAATATGTTCAGGCCTGGAGAATATCTAGGCCTTCAACATTTTCAGAACTCGCCCTTGAAAATCTTCTTCAGTAAAAGGTTTCATGAGAAAATTCTTTACGCCAAGGCCTACTGTTTTTTCTAGAATGGTTCGATCGATTTCTCCAGACACAACGATGATTGAAGATTTTGAATTCAACGATTTATCATCAAATTCGCGAATGACGTCCAGACCTGCTTTTTTAGGCATCTTCATGTCTAAAAAAATGATTTTAAATTTTTGATTACGAAGTTTAGCAGCTGCGAGTGCTCCATCATGTGCGATCACAATGTTTCGGAAACATTTCAGATTGAGACAAAACTGTTTGAGAATCTCACAAATTCCTGGATCATCATCAACGATGAGAACATCGCCTGCCGTTTGTGAAGTTACTGGTTGTGGTGCTTTTTTTATTTCCATAGTCTTTCTATGGTAACCATTTATGAAAATTTTAAAAGAGGTCTTCAAAGTGTGAATGATTTGCTTACCTTATCATCCTCTTCCCATATGAAAAGCTCACCGAAGACCCT
>CBIHOP010000510.1:0-1915 GCA_966211385.1 uncultured Bacteriovorax sp. | reverse complement strand
CAGCTAAGCGGGGAGTGGGATTGTATATCGATCTTTTATTTTCTGACTGAATTGCATGAGTAGCATTTGTAGAGGATGGTCGACGTTGTGTCTTTTTTACGCCAGTTTGGTAATCGGCAATTTCTACCTCTTTCTCAACAGACTGCTCTTCTTCGGCTGGTTCTTGAGTAAGGTATGTACTGACTCCATAAACAGCAACTGAGCCCGCCACAGTGTAGGTGATGTATTTAAGCGATAAAAATGAGAGTATTCTTCTACTTAAATCAAACATACAGCTATTATAAACCCCTTCTGTGCCTCCCTTATTTATCGATAGAACAAATCAAAAGCTTGAGCTTCGAAAGCTGGAACGGATTGAAAGGAAAGATGGCGGGACAGTATTATTTTCCCCCATTAGCTCTAAAGACTGTTTATGGCGGAAAATAGACTTTAGTAATGAGAATCTCATTAAGAGACACATTCTGGATTTCATTTATAGCGATGTTTTCAATCGCTTCCTCTGCCATTGGAGCGGACTCTTTAAGCTATTCTGGCCGTCTTGTTCAATCAAATGGTGCACCTGTTGCGGGGCCAGTTACAATTAGAGCGCAACTTGCATACACCAATGCACTGACAACTATTCTTTGCACCAAGGACATAACTAACGTTGTCCTCACAAAAGGTGTTTTTCATGTGAAGTTGGATTTCGATTGTTCAGCCTCAGGATTATCCCTCAATCAAGTTCTCGCGCAAGCTCCGACGGGTGAGTCAGTTGCCATTAGAATTATCGATGTTACGAATTCAAAAACATATTCATTTCAAGCTGTGCACTCACTTCCATACGCACAAGTTGCAGAACAACTCTCACAGATGGGAGCAACCAATAATCAAGTTTTAAAATGGAATTCAGGTTCTGGAAAATGGGAGCCAGGTTCGATTGCCGGAGCGGGGACAGTGACATCTGTTTCAGCATCACTTCCACTCAGTGTAACAAATGGAAGTACAACACCAGCAATAACTATTGCTCAAGCAAACGGCACGACAAGTGGATATTTAAGTTCAGCAGACTGGACAACTTTTAATTCAAAATCATCTCTTCCTGCGGGTGGGACGACATCACATTATTTCAGAGGTGATGGATCATGGCAGACGCTGAACACAGCTGTAGTTCCTGAAAACGTAGCGAATCTTTATTTTACCAATGCAAGAGCTCTCGGAGTTCCGCTGGCGGGCTTAGTTCTTACGAATTCTGCGATTGCGAATGCTGATACATTTATTGAAGCTTTCGGAAAAGCACAAGGACAGATCAATGCTCTAGGTTCGGCCCAAAGTAATTACTTGTTAAAGGGAGCGGCCGATACACTTTCAGGAAACGTTTCACTTACAAGTGTGATCACTGCATCCGTTACAGGTGATATCATTGTTAATTCAACTCCGCTTACGATGACTTCTGCAGTTAACAAAGCGTATGTCGATGCTCAACGTGATACAAGACTCGCGAAGTCTGGTGGGACACTTACTGGAGATTTAACTCTCGATGAAGATTTACTGATAAAGGGTTCGGGAAATACAAATTATGTAACAGTAAAAGCACATGCAACGACTGCGAATTATAATTTTGTTCTTCCGCAAACTGCAGGTACTGCCGGATATGTTTTAAGAACAGATGGATCAGGAAATTTATCTTGGATAGATCCAAATACAGCAGTTGGTTCAGCAACTATTACTGATGATTCAATCGTTGATGCCGATATCAATTCTTCTGCCAATATAGCTCAATCAAAAATATCAGGACTCACAACTGCACTTGCAGGAAAAGTTTCAACAACACTTGCAAGCGGAAATATTTTAGTGGGGAGTGCAGGGGGAGCGGCGACGGCAGTTGCTGTTTCTGGTGATGCCACACTTTCAAATACGGGTGTTCTTGCACTTACTA
>CBIHOP010000509.1:0-1923 GCA_966211385.1 uncultured Bacteriovorax sp. | reverse complement strand
ATCTTTCGAATCATGTGGGAGAGTTGGATAGTATGAGAAAGTTAAGAGAAACTAAAAAACTGAAGGTTCTAAATGATCAAATTGAGAATAATAAAATGGCATCAGTTTTCTTCCAAGTGCGTATTCAAAGAAATGCCAAGCAAACAGAATTTGCCAAGTGCCTCGGGGTTACTCAGGGAACTATTTCAAAAATAGAATCGGGGAAAATGACTCCGGATGTTTTTACTTACATTAGATTTTCTCGTCAGTTTGGGGTGTAGTTTTTGTGATTTCCATCTCAATTTATTCTAATTTTTAATGCTGTATTTGCGGTTGTCGCTTAACGATTGATGAGTGTGAAGAGCGTACTTGTGAACCTTGTCAATGCGGGGAAAAGAAAGATGAGTGAAGAAAATTTAGCATTAAGACAACTTGTTCAAAGTGAAGGCGATGGAGAGACTTTTGAGTACGATGGATACAAATGCGAAATTCTAAGAATGAAGGAAACTTTGCATCTATGTGGATATGTAACAGTTCCAAAACATCACAACGCCGTTAATAACTTTTTTTCTTTTAACGACGAAGGACAGACTGGTTATTGGAACATTGATGTCAGCGTTCATGGCGGTTTAACTTTTGGACGTTACGACAAAGAAAAAGAAGAATTAACTCTTGGTTTTGATTGCGCTCATTCAGGTGATATTTGTCCAGGATATCAGACGGCGACATGGTTTCCAGGTTCAACTTACAAAAACATTGATTATGTTAGAGGTGAAATCAAGCAACTTGTAAATCAATTAAAAACACTTCCCTTGTGTGAACATGCAAAACTAAAACAAGACCGCCAAGAGCTAATCGAGGTGCTGAAATTTTATGCTTTCCCTAAGGGACTTGGCGTTAGTGATGGCGTTTATTTTAGAAGTCATCTTTTTGATAGAGATGTTGAACCCAACGAGATTCATTGCGGGGACAAGATATTTTGGGATGGCAAACGCGCCAGAGAAGTGCTTAAAAAAATGGGAGCTACTGGATGAATGTCGAGAGAATAATTCTTAGCGGTCAAGACAAATTAACAAGTGAAGAAAAAGACTTCCAGCTTCTTCACGAAATTGAAAAACAACTTGGCACTGGACCAATCATTAGTGAAGCCCGTGAGGCGCTTCTTTTCATGTCCAGAAATTTACAAGTCAGAGATATGCTCTTGGATGCTATGGGCCTAACGACAGAATTGAGAGAAAAGTATTTCATCGAAATAAATTCAATGCTGGATTTAAGAGATCAAAAAATATTAGCAGAAAGAAAAAGTACGCAAGTAGGTGCTGGACACTGATATGGCTAGACGACGATATACGCCTGAGGAAAAAGAAGCTGTTCGCTTAAGAAAGAATCGAAAAGGTTGCGAGCGAGCGCACTTGTTGAGGCAAGAAAGATTGAGAGTTCGATTTCTGGAAAACGAAGAAGGCATAGAGCAATGCAAATGTGGAAAATATTTCGATTCGAAAGTTTATACATTTTTACCAAACTTACAAAATGGGAAGTACGAGCAGTGCAGATCATGCACGCCCATGTTCAAAGAAAGAACTTATTTTGTGAAATCGATCCAGGATTATCGAACCTATCTTGAGAAAAGATAGTGCGTTAACAGTTTAATATTTTACGGAAGAAAATAATTTAACAATGCAAATGATTGCGCATCAACCAAATAATAAGTTATCCCTGAGTTATCAACTTCTGGCGAAGTTTAACAAGGGAGTATTTATGAATGGACTAATTTTGTCCAATTGCGGTTCTGCGTGTTCTTGTGGCGGTAAATTCAAAACTTTTCATTGTAAGATAACTAAACTGTCTTATCCTATTTGCGACAAGTGTCAGTCCACTCCGAAAAAATTAAGAATAAAAAAGAACATGACGGACTCGGAAGGAAAAGTTGAGTCTGAATAATTA
>CBIHOP010000508.1:0-1927 GCA_966211385.1 uncultured Bacteriovorax sp. | reverse complement strand
CAGTCACTTGTTTTCAATGCTGAAGAACAAATTAAAAAAGAACTCCATTCATTGGGAGCAGAATATTTAAATAAGTTTGGAGTTAAATTTCTTATCTCCGCCAAAGGAAAAACGGGCTCAGAGTTATTAGATCATCTAAAAAAACGAATGAATAATAGCGAAGCCGAAGAACTTAAAAATGCCCGTGAAGCTTTACTTGAAATAACTCTCAAACGAATGAGTGAACATCCACTTAATTTGCTTCATGACAAAATTCAAAAGGCCCTCGCTTTACATAAAATTAAAGGAGCGCAAATCGCTGTTTGTTCGCCTGGATTGCAGAGTCTTGCTTTAGGTGAAGCAAACAATGAGATGTATTTCGAATATGCCTCACTCAGCAAAACTGTAGCGTCGGCGTTTGCCATTGATCTCCTTCAAAAGCACGGTATTTCCACAGAAGATTATGTGAATGAACTTTTTCAAAAAGCTGGTGATAGTTTTCGTTTGAAAACTCTAGGGAAAGGAGATCCTGCATGGGCCGATAAAGTTCAGGTAAAGCACTTGATGAATCATCAAGCGCTCAACATGCATTACGTGAAAGGTTACCCAGCTAACGGAGAAATGCCAAAGATCGCAAGTCTTCTTCATGATGTTGGCGTTATCAATGAACCGGGAACAAAATTTCAATATTCGGGTGGTGGGTTCATAGTATTAGAGCACCTGCTTGAAGTTCTAACGAAGAAAAAAATTACAGAACTCACTCGTGACTTTACGAAAGGATTTACATTCGATCCAACAACTTTGCCCAATACTCATTATGCAAAAGGCTATGATGTACACGGAAATCTAATTGAAGGGACTAGACTCATGTTCCCGTCATTTGCGGCCGGAGCAATGGGGCCAGCAAAATACATGGCCGTTTTTCTTCAAGAGTTCGCCCAAAAATTCAAAGCAGGCGACGATGTTGTTAGGCAGATGATGCTTTCAACGGATAATGGCTGCAAAAAATTTATGGGCTGTGAAATGGGACTCGGTGTTTTCGTTGCAAATGCAGGTGAAAACAAATTGATCATTCATCAAGGCGCTAATGACGGATTTAGAGCAATCTTTCTTTTTTGTGTTGAAGGTCCTGATTACGGAAAAGGGATTGTGGTTCAAAGCAGTGGCGAACTGAATGCCGTTCTTTTTATTTCGGAAGTTGTTCAGCTACTCCTCAAAGAACTTCATTTTGAAGGAATTGATTTCTCTCGTTTCAGAGGAGATTTTAAAACAGAAAATCTTTCGCAAGAAGAGGTTGTGAACATTGGTTATAAGAATCTCATCTTTGATGCTTTTCTTCCCAATCTGCCGGAAAAAATTATTGTCGTGGGTCCTAAAGACAAAATGGCCGATAAAAATCTCGCCGTCGATGGAATTATAGGAGACGTGAGCAATCAGCGTTTTGCTCGCGCTGAAAATTTATTGTCACCATTCGAACCCGTTTTTGATCCTAAGCTTTATGGTAAACAAGGAAAAATCATGGATAGTTGGGAAACTGTCCGTCACAATCAAAAAGAATGCGACACAATGATTTTTGAATTGAAGAAACCTTCAAAAGTAGCAGCACTTTCTCTTTCAACAAAATATCACTTAGGCAATCAAGCACAAGCTGCAAGAGTTGAGGGATTTGCAGACGGAGGTTGGCATGACATTCTTCCGAAAACAGAATTGAAGGGACACGCCTACTTTTATAAAGCTTCGCAAACGACTGATAAAATCTTCACTCTCATTCGCGTTTCAAACTATCCAGATGGTGGGATTTCAAGACTCGGACTTTATGCGGACTACGATAAAGACCTGGAAAAATCTTTTGTGTTTGATGAAAGTATACCGCATCCAAAGAAACCACTTTCAATTCCTTTTAAAGCATCGGCAGAAACAATTCAAAAAAATTGGAAACGTTTCAAAA
>CBIHOP010000507.1:0-1939 GCA_966211385.1 uncultured Bacteriovorax sp. | reverse complement strand
GACAAAGATAGGATTAAGATGTGGTTCTTTATATGAAGGCCCATAGAGGGCATATCGGTGGCTTCGCAAATGGACTTTAAAGGTCGGCTTGGTTCCTACAAAATAATTCAAACTGAAGACAATACCCAAACGGTATGGTCGGAATATTTTAATGAAGCTTGCCATAATGTTTCAGGTGCCTGGGAAGAGACTTTTCACAATTACATTGAAGGCTGTGAACTCTCCTTAATCTTAGAAGAGAATCCGACTCTTCATATTCTCGATGTGGGATTTGGGATTGGAATTGGTTTAAAGGCCTTGGCACATTTTCTAAAATCAATCAACAACACGTCTGAGCATTTTTATACTTCAATTGAGCTCGATGAAACGCTTATAGAATGGACGCTTCAAAACACGCTGCCGGATCTCGCTTTAGAAAGAAAAGAAGATGAGCGGGGAATTCGTTATGAAGGTTCTTTAGAAAAAATTAAGATTGTAATCTTCATTGGTGACGGTCGTCTGACATTGCCTCACAATCAATCATACCTCTCGCCTTTCAATGCCATTTTTCAAGATGCTTTTTCGCCGAAAAAAAATCCTGCACTATGGAGTGTGGAATGGTTTGGCTTTTTAAGAAGTGCGAGCTCTCCCCAAGTTCGTCTTGCAACCTACAGCTCTTCCATCAGTATCAGAAAGTCACTGATAAAGGCCGGATGGTTTATTCATTCCGCTCGCGGTTTTGGGATGAAAAGGCAAATGACTAAAGCAAATTTAATGAAAGAAACGCCAATGGATCTTCTCGATCAGTTGAATAAATCTCCCATACTTGAAATCACAGATAATTGAATTAAACTTATTCTTGTAGACTATTTTTCACAGGAATAAACATGGCCCAAGTCATCTTGATTGAAGACAACAAAACAATGAACGATTTACTGTCAGTGAATCTTTCGACTTATTTGGGTGTGGATCTCATCCACAGAAAAAATGCTCAAGAGACGATCAGCCTCTTAAGTATTCTTCCCAGTGTTGATCTTATTATCACTAAATCAAAAGTCGGCGCAGAAGAAACGGCCAACGAGATTAATAGTTATCTCACTTCCAATAACCTGGAAATTCCATTCATGGTTATCGGTGGCACTCTCAAAACTAAAAATGAGCATGCTATTTCAATTCCTAACGACAAAGATTGGGAAAAAGTTGTCCATACGTCGGCCAAAGTTTTAGGAATTAATGAAGAAGTTCTCGCTAAAAAAGCGGTTCCTGATTATGTTCCTGTTCCGGTTCGATATTTCCTCAATCTTGATATCGTCAATTGCGACGTCTTTATTCGCATTAAAAAATCAGCGACCGAATTTCAGTTCGTCAAACGTATTCACAATGGTGATACTTTTTCCAAAGAATCTATTAAGCATTATCTAGATCAAGGTCTTGAGTATTTTCATATCGCTAAAGAGCATTACAAAAGTTTCGCGATCATGCTTTCAAACCGCTTAGTGGAAAAAATCGATTCTCCAACAATGGAAGTCACTCAAAAGATCCAGCTCATGGGAGAGTCTTACGATATTGCCGTTAAAGAAATCACCAAACTTGGATTTAATTCCGAGACCGTTCAGCTGACAGATACAATCATTCAAAACATGATTAAAAACTTTGAGCGTAATCCGGAAATGTCAGGGCTTCTGCATAAAGTGATCAACTCAAAAACCGGGCTTCTCTATCAACAAAGCCATATGATCTCGGTTGTGGCGTCTGAAGTTGTTAAAAATCTCAAGATTCAGGAAAAAGGGGCCCATGATAAGCTCGCCTTTGCGGCCTTTTTTCATGACATCACTTTGAGCGAACATGATAATTTCGCCAAAATTAATTCCTTTGAAGAATTAGAAAAGGCCAATTTGAACGAAGATGATTGGGATCTGGTTTTTAATCACGCTCACGATGCGGCACTTCTCGTCAAAAA
>CBIHOP010000506.1:0-1960 GCA_966211385.1 uncultured Bacteriovorax sp. | reverse complement strand
ATAAATTATTACTGATTGATTAATTCTTCGCGCGTCTTGTAGTAAATGGTATCCAAGAGTAATTGGCCTGCAAAATAGGTCCCTACGGCCTTCGCGAAACCCGCCTTGGGATTTGGAGTCATACACATTTGATTGTGCATGAGAAGGGCAAATCCGATGTTGTAGGGGACACTTCCAAGCGTCCACAGTCGATGGAATGTATAGCGATCAAGGCCTTCATATCCGGTTTTAAGCGGCCCTGATTTTTCTGAGTATTCTTTCTCGGCCATCGCCTCGAAAAGCAGCTCGCGACTTTCTTCGAGATCGACATTATTAATATCGAATGAGTTTTTGATTTCTTCCAGAGTCATTTTCGAAGACGGTTTTTGTTTGAATAGTTTCTCAGTTGCTGCTAAATGTTTTTCGAAAAGTTTATGCTCCTGAGCGTAGTGTAATAGTTCAGCGACTTCAGTTTGAAATTGAATGTCATTTTTCATCGTTTCAAATTTCTTTTGCATTTCAACATCTGTGTCATTGAAGAAAAATGAATAGGCTCCAGATGGCCCTAGATCCGCTACGGCCGCATTGAAATAGGTGAGTGGTGCACGAACTGTCCAAGGATTAAGTCGAGGATTCGATGTTCCACCGACATAAGTAAAAATACCGGTAAGGGCGATTTCAAAATAAAGCCCTTTCATCCATTTCGAATCTTTCTCCTCTTCGCGATGGATATATGAATAAGTCGCACTTGTCGATGTTATAGCACCTGCGGTGAGAGCGTATGTGAGATTTTTGGCGAGCCTAAGATCGGCCGGTGTTGGTTTTTTCTGCACGTGTGATTTACAGCTCATGTAAAGTTTTTCATAGATGAGTGATTGTTCACGTATCACTTCTTTCATCTCAGGCGTTGTGGCCTTCGCTAATTTCTTTTCTTTGTATTTGTCGAGTTTCTTTTTGTGGGCAGAAAAGCGATCCCAATTTTTGTTTTTCGAATCTGGTTTTTCACCTTTGATGATTTTTATAAATTGGGCAACCAGTTCATCTCGCAGAGGTTTATCATCCTGACTGAAGAGATAGATTGCTCGCATCGAACTCAATTGATCTTCTGTGAACTTATTCAAATCAACTTCACGAAACGCATAAAGGTAATTAGCGAGTTGATCGTTTGAAATATCCAAAGCTAGTTTTTTATTAAATGTCTGAGCGTCGAATCGATCTGGACTCAGAAACGAAGTGATAATTTCTTTGCACTGAAGTGAACTTGCAGGTTCCCTTTCTGATTTCACCGGCGATGAAGTGAGAGGCAGTGGAGTCGTACAAGAACTTGTCGTTAGAAGAATAATGAGAGTGGGTGTAATGAGTTTTTTCATATCTTCTTATCGGCACTGTAAACAATAGTTGAAGGCAAAGCCACGGCAACAAACTGTAGCCCAACTAAAATAGTCGTACTCTTTCCTTAGTGTTTCAGTTGGATGTTGCCCAAAAGCAACGGCTTGTTGCAATTTTTTTAGAAGAAGCGACAATGGAATCATGGAAATACAAAACGAATCAAATCAGTCACAAAGATCCAAGGTCTGGCTTCAGCAGTTGCTCGCTGAAAAATCACAACTATCACTCAGGTCTTTTGCCAGAATGGTAGAAGTTAATCCCGGAGTCTTATCTCGTGTTCTTAATGGCAGACGTAAATTAACTTTTGCCCTGGCAGTAAGAATTGCGGATGCCTTAAAGCTTGGACCTGCTGAAAGAGAAACGCTTTATTCATTCTATCTATCAGAAGGTGAAATCAAAAAAGTGGATTACGCAGAAAAAGAATTGAGTCTCGATTGCTTCACGGCCATGAAAGAGTGGTACCACTACGGTATTACCCAGCTTATGCTGATGGAAAACTTTCAAGAAGATACTAAATGGCTGGCAAGTATTCTAGGAATTCCTGAACTGGAAGTGAAGCTGGCGATAGAGCGATTAATTAGACTTGATGTTC
>CBIHOP010000505.1:0-1976 GCA_966211385.1 uncultured Bacteriovorax sp. | reverse complement strand
TCATAATTTTGAAAAAGTTGTATTTCACTTTGAACGTGTTCAAAAACTTCAGAGAGCTTCTTTTTTTGTTTGAAAATTTCGACAAATCTCACCATCAGAAAATAATAGAAGTTCGCAAATGCAAATCTGAGCGTGTAGAGAGAATCGTAAATAATACCATTGATAATAAACTTATTAACAGGCCTTACTGCATTGATATAATCTCTACCCTCTTTGAATTTATTGATAACTCTTGTGACGTAGTAAGATCCCCACGGTGGAATAAAATACTTTTTACCTTCCAGAGAGGTTACAATGGATTTCTCCATACTGTAGTGGTGGGCCACTTCATATTCATGGCCGTGTTTTAGCACGATTCCTGGTTCAGGAATGTAGACATCGTCAGCATTAAGCAAAATTTTAAATTTAAAACGGTCTTCTTCCGGGAATAATTGCATAATGTATTCACGAAGCGAATCAAAAATAAGTTCAGCATCATGATTGCCAAGAATATAAACTAATCGATTCTGAGGAAATGATAGAAAATCTTTCAATGCCTCAAAAACATCTGAATGTGCATTGATGATAATTTTAAGTTTATCCATGGCCGCATCTTCACTCCAGAACTCATCATCAAAATATTCAACAAATGGTACGGCGAGAAGATCCAGAAAATCTCCATTGATAATCAGCTCAACTTCACGTTCAGCATAATGGCCGCTTGAATGGTAATGGATAAACTCAATGAGTTCTTTATCATAATGAAAATCTTCTAAAAAATTCTTACGTTTATTAACGTTGAGCCCAGCTCCCAAGTGGAGATCTGAAACTACTAAAATGGTTTTGGTAACTTTATTTTTTTGCAGGAATTTCATAGTTTTTATTTCCAATGATCAATTCTACTTCTTGAAAGGCCGGTGAAAGTGGAACGAAATGGAGAATGTCCCCTTTTTTGAGTTTCACTGTTAATTTTTGATATTTTTCAGGATCAACAGAAACAAACTGGACACTCTTTTGGTTATTAACAAGAAGTTTCCCCACCAGTCTCACAAGAGTTTTATTTTCGATGATGACCTCCATATCCCCTTTATACTTTGCAGGAGAAACGACTTTAAACCGATCATCGAAAGCAGAAACGAGAAATCCATCTAGGGATTCAATAGCGAAGGCCGGTTGAATCAAACTAAGAAACAGGCAAATTTTTAATAATATTTTCATTGCTTTCATTTTATCAGGTTTTAGAAAAACGCGTAGATGGAAGGACTATCCTGAGCATTAATGTCAACATTTTAAAAATCCGATAAGCCTGATATGTTTGGACTTATCAAAAAACGCGATCAGAAGATTTCTAAAGAGATGTTTAAAAAGAACTTTTTAAATCATCCCAACCATCAGTGGATCGTTGAAGATAAAATGATTAAAAGAAGTTTTGAGATTTTAATCGATTCGCTTCAAGATCAGCATATTCAATTTTTTCATAAACATGAGACTTATTTTATTCCGTGCCAGGCCCATCTCAGCTGTGCCATTGGCAAAACAGGCAATAATCATTTAATCCTCGTCTTTCCAGAACTCATGCAGCTTTTAAAATCTGGAAGTGCTTTCCATGGAATTGCTATATTGGCGCATGAGTTAGGTCATGTCTTTCATCAGCACACAGAATTTAAAGTTGAAACATTAACGGCGCAAATTGAAGCTGACAAATTCGCCTTTGATCTGGGCTTTGGTGAGGAGCTTGAAGAAGTTCTTATGGATCATGTCCACTCTATTGATTGCAGAGTCAGAATTTCCAGACTTACAACCTACCTTCTGACGAAAAAATAATGAAAAAAATTATCTTTGTCTCTGGCATTCAGATCTTCCCTCCCGAATCTGGAGGACAACTTAGAAGTGCTAATTTATGTCTGGCCTTGGTTAAACTCGGTTATAAAGTGGAAATTTATTCTTTGACTGGAAGAAAGAGCGAATATCTCGCACATAAAAGCAGTGGCGAAAAT
>CBIHOP010000504.1:0-1977 GCA_966211385.1 uncultured Bacteriovorax sp. | reverse complement strand
ACTCCTCCTCCGCCGATAATTCCAGCAGCAGCAGAATACGAAAGATAGCTGATTGAAAGGGTTGTCACTGCTAAAACAAGTCCAACACGCGCTTCTGGAATGAGCACGCTGAAAACAATTTTAGGTAGTGTTGCGCCCATTGATTGAGCAGCTTCGATTGTTCCGCGAGAAACATCCTGGAGTGATATTTCTACAAGACGAGCAAAATAAGCAATACCTGCAATAGAAAGTGGAACTGTAGCAGCGATGGGTCCGATACTCGTCCCAACTGCTAATCGAGCGAGAGGCGAAACCGCAATCATCAGAATGACAAAGGGAAAAGAACGAACTACGTTCACAATCCCGCCGACTGCTAAATGTAGAAAAGAGTTTTTGAGAAGTCTCTCTTGTCCCCAAAGGTAAAGAAATACTCCTATGATTCCCCCGAAGAAAATAGATATGCTAAGACCAATGCCCAACATAATCAAAGTTTCGATGATTGCTTTTTGAAGATCGGGCAATAATGTTAGAAGCTGTTCCATTAGAATTCCCTCACAAGTGCTTTTCCGTACTCAGTCGTGGGATGAATTTCACCATTAACAACATCGAGCGTTTCAAGAATTGTTCCGTCTTTAAAGATCGAAACTCGTGAACACATTTTAGTAATAACTTTAAGTTCGTGAGTTGAAATGATAATTGTTAAATTCAGTTTTTTGTTCAATGTGAGGAGGCAATCGATGACTTCATTTTTTGTAAGTGGATCGAGTGCACTGGTTGGCTCATCCGCGAGTAAAACTTTTGGGTGGTTGGCAATCGCACGCGCTATACCTACTCTTTGTTTTTGTCCTCCGGATAAATTGGCAGGATAAAAATGCTTTTTATCGCTCAATTGAACGAGCTCCAAACATTCATCAATTCTTTTATCTCTATCGGCCTTATTCCAACCGGCGATTTCTAGCGGAAGTGAAATGTTATCTCCAACCGTTTTATTGGCGAGCAGATTGAAATGTTGAAAGATCATTCCGATTTTTTGTCTGAGAGTTCGAAGTTCGTTAGCATTTTTAGTGACGAGATCTTCCCCCGCAAAAAAAACATGTCCACTATCCGGTATTTCTAAAAAATTTATACTTCTTAGGGCCGTTGATTTACCGGCACCTGACTGCCCGATCAGACCATAGATTTCGCCTTCATTGACTGTGAAGCTTATGTCTTTCAAAGCATGCGTTTTTTGTTTTTTTGAATTGTAAATTTTCGAAATCGATTTAACTTCAATCATGTTCTTCCCACCATTCTTTTGAGTTTACATGAAAATCAAGAGAATCTGATAAATTTTGTCTTCGAAATAAGTGGGAGTATAGGGGCAATAGATTAAATGTTGGAATTTTACTTCCGCGCTTTAGCTATTTTTTCGCCCGCAATCTGCACTCAAATCGGCGTGAAACCTTCTTTTTGTTGATGGTACAACAAAATCAAGACTTCATATGCTATTCTTTTACTGAGTTAATAAATTAGTGTCAAGTGACCGTGAAAGTTTCAACCGGAATCCACTGGGTACAATCCGGTAACTTTCGAACAAAGAGAGTAAATAATGTCCTTTTATGCCATCGACTTTGGTACATCCAATTCGCTTCTCAGTTATGTTGATGAACAAGGGACTATTACACCGGTGCCTCTTGATAATGGCTCAAATGTATTTCGCTCACTCCTCTATACGGCCGAACAGAATGCCTGGCATTTCGGTCAAAATGCTATCAAAGAATATATCGCCACTGATGGTGAAGGACGCTTCTTTAGATCGGTAAAAAAATTTCTACCTGAGCCCAACTACACCGGCACAACTGTTCATAACAAAACAATGAACATCTCTGAAATCGTTGCTGTCTTCTTGGGTGAAATCCGCAGACGTGCAAATGCAGTCACTGGATTGAATATTGAAAATGTTGTGCTCGGAAGGCCAGCGATGTATTCGCTGGATAAGGATGATGATCAACTGGCCGA
>CBIHOP010000503.1:0-1979 GCA_966211385.1 uncultured Bacteriovorax sp. | reverse complement strand
TACGTATTTTTGCGGTTACCGAATTTCTGGTTAAGATTTTCAGTTTCATCCGTATCAAATTCTCTTTCCATTAATTGGAAAGCATCAAAGTTATAGAGTTTAAAAACTTTTAAGAATTCAGTTTTCACGTTCGAAAGTTTAATTTGCGATCGATTTTTATTCAGAATGTGAAGTGTCTCCACAAAAATGCCAATTCCTGACGAACCAACAAAATCGAGAGCGTGCATATCAAGTGTGATTGTGCTCGTCGGATTTTTTTTTGTCAGTTCCTGAAGCTCTAGTCTAAGCGGCAGAGAATTTTCGTAATCAAGTCCGCCGTTCATATGAACTGTAATATTACCTTGAGAGTCTGTGTGGATGTGGGCCTTCATTGCCATTAGATCGTTCCTTTTTGAAGGTTAGATGTGCTAGAGTTATTCTAGCATTTAACAAGATCATTCACTTTGGCCTATAAAAATTTGCCCATGAAGAATGGGGGAGCTGTTTTGTCAGAATTAATTTTAGTCACATTACCTATTGGAAATTCTAAAGACATCACTTTAAGGGCCCTTGAAACGTTGAAATCCGAAAAAACTTTTTACGCCGAAGACACGAGAGTCTTTAAACAATTCTTAGAGTCTCAGGGTATTTCATACCAAGATAAATTTATAGATTCTTATCACGATCAAAGCGTAGGGAAAGTTGAACCTATCGTGCAAAAATTGCAAGCTGGGACGACAGTATGTCTGGTATCAGATGCTGGTAGTCCGATTATTTCTGATCCGGCCTATCCTCTTTTGAAGCGACTTACTGAAGAGGGAATTGCAGTGAAGACTGTTCCCGGAGTGACTTCAGTTGTAACAGCGTTGGAGCTATCGGCCCTTCCTCCACATCCCTTTCATTTTTGGGGATTTATTGGTCGAACAAAAAATGAAAGAAAAGATTTTTATCAGGCGACCAAGGCACAAGCTGGCACTCACATTTTTTTTGAATCTCCTCATCGAGTGATGGATTCTATAGAAACTTTTTTTGAAATTTTTCCAAATGAAACACTGGTTGTTACACGGGAATTGACAAAAAATTTCGAATCCGTTTATCGAATCAAAGCATCTGATCTTTCTTCGCTAAAAGAAATTGTTATGGAAAAAGGGGAGTTTGTTCTGCTCTATCACATCGACAAACAAAACGTTTCACTCGCTTCATTCGGTGACGTTGAAGAAATGGTGAAAGACTATCTCGACAATGGTGGCGGACCAAAAAAGCTCGCAAAGATATTCGCAAAAATTTTAAAAGCAGATACGAAATCCATTTATGACCAACTCGGGCGCTCGGGCAAATCGTAAATAATGCCTAGCTATTCTAACTTCCTCAAAGTGCGATAAAATAAATTCATTGAAATGATTGAACTCATGGGGAATTTTCTATGCTCGTAAGGATCATTGGTGGCCACGGTGGAGTTTCACCTGGCTTTAAAGCTACGTCATATCTCATTGATGGAAAACTTCTCATTGATGCGGGTTCTGTGGCCTCAGGTATTCAGATTGAAGAACAATCGCACATTGATTACATGTTGATCTCGCACGCGCACCTAGATCATATTTCAGATCTCGCTTTTATCGCCGACAATTGTTTCGGAATGAAAGGAAGACCTTTCGAAGTTTATGCTAATAAACCTGTTAAGGATGCTATCAAGACAAATCTCCTGAACGATATTATCTGGCCTGATTTTTCAGCACTTCCCAATAAAGAAAATCCAACCCTGAGATTTCATGAAATCAAACCTGAGATGCAACTTGTGCTCGGCGATTATCGTATTATGCCTGTGCCAGTAAATCATCAAGGGGGAGCACTGGGTTTTATTGTTGAAAGAAAAAATGCTTCAGTTGTATTCACGCAGGATACTGGGCCGACCGATGCCATTTGGGAATACGCTCATAAAGTTAAAAATCTAAAAGCGATTTTCACGGAAGTGAGTTTTCCGAATTCCATGTCGAAAGTGG
>CBIHOP010000502.1:0-1994 GCA_966211385.1 uncultured Bacteriovorax sp. | reverse complement strand
CAATTTTCCAGTAAATGGTTCACCTGGAGTTGGAAGGACACGTGTATTTTGGTTTGTAAGATTTCCAACATATTGGTAGCCGTCAGTTGGATTAGCTTCACCAGTTCTGTTTGTTAAAATTTTTCCATCTGAGCGAACAACTCTTAATGAATCTGGATCAACGTCAGCTGATGAACCAGCAACCGGCCAGTAATCATACTTGTGTTTGATCAGAGTTTGTTTGATTGCTGCGTTTACACCATCAAAAATATGATTGAAGTCGATCGAACAAAGGTTGTAACTATCAGGAGCACCCGTTACATCTGGACTTAAATGGTCATTTGATGTCGGCCATCCATTAGTATAAGGAGCTTCGTAAATTTGTTTTGCTACTTCTCTATAACGAGCGTTGATTCTGTTTGCACCAGTCGAACATGCTGTAAGAGGAGAGATGTTTACAAATCTCATCATTGTTGAATCAAGAGGATTTGTAACTCCTGTTGAACCACAACTTACAGTTGTGTTTCCACGAAGGCAGAGAAGTTTATTAATTTTTGCCTGAACTTTTGGTTTCCAATCGTAAGATCCACAATTGTAAACGCCTGTTTCACTTTCACAGCTATCATCATCTTCGTTAGAAATAACAACAATCATTGTGTAAGCATTCTGTCTGAAAATACCATTCGCGCGGTTTGCCTGAATAATATTGATTGCACGATCAATTCCTGGTTCAGCGGAAGAACCTGAAGAAGTGAAAGAAAGACTTGAAGCCACTTGTTCTTTTGTACGAACAATATTTTTTGCATCGGCCGTAAGACCTGTATCGTTTTTAACGACAAGTTGACCTTCAAAAAGGGTATTAGCATTCGATGAAATAAGCGGAACTGAAAGAATGTGATAATCGAAATTTTCTGAAACACTCTTAATGAGGTTACCCATTGAAGCGCGAGTTGCTGGAGTCACAATATTGAAGCTTGAAGAGTTATCCCACAACATGAGGATATCAACCTGAGGTGAAATCAGAGTATGTTGCGAACAAAGTTTATTAGAAGTTGTTGTGATCGGGCTTACTGAACCACTCTGTAAACCTTTATTGGCCGCAAATTCTTCTTTGGCACACGAAGTGAGTACGAGCAAAGTGGCCAATGACAATAATGTTTTCTTCATAACGATCCCTCATAAAGGAGCATAATACTTTAGTCTTATCGGTGGTTTGTTGTATTTCTTGAGTAGTTGAGTGATTTTGTATGACCCGGGCAAAATTGAGTCGCGCTTTTTTTGTAATTTCAAAACGTTAAAATAATAAGAAAGCATTTTTTTAGGAGCATCTTTATATGGTGAATTGGTTTTATGTAGTAGGTTCAGAGCGCGTTGGTCCCGTGAGCGAGATCATGCTTAAAGGATTGATTACGGCCGGTGAAATCAATGCTGATTCTTATGTCTGGAGAAAAGGTTTTTCAGGATGGGAGCGATTAAAAGATGTTGCTGAATTAAATGGTGCTGACAGCAGCTCTGAAAATGTTGAAGCAGAAGCAGCAGTCGTTGAAGAAGAACATTCACCGGAAGTTCGTTTCAACTTCGACTGGAACAAAGTGAAAGAGCAGGAAGAGCAATTTTACTTACGCATCGGACCTGATCGCAAAAATTTTGAAGGCACAGATATTTATGGGCCATATTCATTAACCGAACTTCGTGAAGCTTTAACTGATAAACGCATTAATCAAAACACACTTATCTTTGCTCCGGGAATGGATGGTTGGATGAAAATTCAACATACTCCAGCGAGTGCAGGATTAAGTGGCACTGGTTCATCAAAAGATTTAACAATCGAAGAAGTTCCTCTCATGATTGTTCTTAATCATTCACCACTTCCGCTAGTCACAGTTGTAAAAAAAGCTGGTGCTGTTGGCGGTCGTTTACTGGGGGCCGGACCATTTGGTGAATATACAGGTCAAACTTTTCTCGCAACACTGTATGCAGGAAATGAAGTGAAAGCTCGCAATTTAAAAGTGCGA
>CBIHOP010000501.1:0-2022 GCA_966211385.1 uncultured Bacteriovorax sp. | reverse complement strand
GATCAGCGTGACGTGGATCAACTCCAAGTCTGAAAGCTAGATCAACTGTTTCGTCGAATTTTGTGTTTTTGATTTCTTTAGCCAGTTTAAGGGCTTCATCAGAAGAGTAGAGCTTAGTGTTGTCTACTTTCTTTGCTGCTTCTAAAAAACGCTTTGACGCTTTTTTCATTTTCTTCTCCTGCGGTCATTTCAGTTGGCGACTTTTGAAGTCTCCCGCTTATAAAGTTATTAATTAGTAATCTAGTTTCAATCCCATTGAACGGATTGATCCTTCGATTGTTCTCATTCCTGCTTCTTTTGTTCCTGCTGTAAGGTCAGCTTTTTTAGTTTCAACGATTTCTTCAACAGTCTTCTTTGGAACTTTTTTAGCCATTACTTCTGTACCTGGCTTTTGAGCTCCTCTTTCAAGCTTTAACTTATCTTTTAGAAGGTAAGAAGCTGGAGGAGTTTTTGTTACGAATGTGAAAGATCTGTCAGAGTAAACTGTAATGATCGTTGGAAGAACAACACCGTTTTGTTGTTGAGTTTTTGCATTGAAAGCCTTGCAAAATTCCATGATGTTTACACCTTTTTGACCAAGAGCTGGACCAATTGGTGGTGATGGGTTTGCTTTTCCGCCTGCAATTTGTAACTTGATAAAACCTGTAACTTTCTTAGCCATATGATACTCCTACAAAACCAACGACAACTATTTTTATGAAACTTTTTCTACTTGCGAGAAATCCAACTCAACTGGAGTTGGTCTTCCGAAGATAGAAACGTTAACTTTAATTTTACCTTTTTCACTAACTGCTTCGATTGTTCCAACGAAGTTAGCAAACGGCCCTTCAATAACCTTAACTGACTCACCTTCAGCAAAATTAATAGAAGTACGTGGCTTCTTAAACCCGTCTTCCATTTGCGAAGTCATGTAAGCCGCCTCTTCATTTGTGATAGGCGCTGGTTTATCGAGAGTTCCCCCAACAAAACCAGTGATTTTGTCAGTGCTTTTTACAAGGTGCCAAGTCTTATCATTCATGATCATCTTAATCAAGACGTAGCCTGGAAAAAACTTCTTCTTGATAGTCTTCTTCTTTCCACCGGCCGTCGTTACGAGAGTTTCCTCTGGAACTAAGATCTCAGCGAAGAGCTCAGTCATTTTATGATTAACAATTCTCTCTTTAAGAGATTTTGTAACTTTGTTTTCTTGACCTGTTTGAGCCTTTGCGATGTACCACTTGAAATCTGGTGTATCACCTTTTGCGAGCTCAACGTTTTCATATGAATTCTTTGATTCAGCCATAATTAAATTACCAATTGTAGTTATTAATAAAGGAACTCTAAAATCTTTTTAAAGACAAAATCCACTGACATAAAAATGGCGGCAACAATAACAAGTGCAATTGCAATCCCGATTGTCATTTTTACGATAGTATCTTTAGTCGGCCATACAACTTTTACGAGTTCATTGTAGACTTCTTCTAGATAGCTTGATGTTTTTTCATTCTTAAGAATGTAAATGAATGTACCAAAACCAGTCACTACACCAACAGCTTGAATGATAAGTGAGAAGCTTGAAATTTTCGCTTCAAGATCAAACCAATCTCCTAGTTGTCTGATAAAAGTAGCCGCAACAAATCCTGCAAGAACAGCCGCAATAACGACTAAAGCAGTGATCCATTTTTTTGAGTCTTCGCTCTTAATGATCGACATAGATAACCTTTTTTAGCTGGATAAAAAAATTAGAGTCTAATACATATGCAAGAAAAAACCCAAAATGTCTATTGATTTTTCGAAATTGAATTATTGTGACGCGAAAAGTCGGATAAAAATTGGCGGGTGCAGTAGGATTCGAACCTACAACCAAGTGATTTGGAATCACCTACTCTACCATTGGAGCTATACACCCATCTTCGAAAAAAGTGGGCCGAAAGAATCGGCCCACCTATGTAAACAAATAATTCTTAACTAAAAACTAGTCTAAGATCTCAGCAACTGTACCAGCACCGATCGTACGTCCACCTTCACGGATCGCGAAACGAA
>CBIHOP010000500.1:0-2022 GCA_966211385.1 uncultured Bacteriovorax sp. | reverse complement strand
TCACCGTAAACTCGGAAAAGAAATGGAACTCTTCCACTTCGATCAAATCGCCCCTGCTTCGCCATTTTTCATGCCGAAAGGAACGACAGTTTACAATGAGCTCATCGATTTCATGAGACGTATTTACAAAAAATACGATTACGATGAAGTTATCACTCCACAAGTTCTCGATACAGAATTGTGGAAGACTTCAGGCCACTACGCTCACTACAAAGAAAATATGTACATCACACACGCTGACGAGCGCGAATACGGTGTTAAACCGATGAACTGTCCTTGCCACATGATGATGTTCAAACATTATAAATATTCTTACCGCGATCTTCCTATGAGATACGCGGATTTTGGACGTCTTCACCGCTTTGAAGCGGCAGGCGCTGTTGCGGGACTGACTCGCGTACGCACTTTCTGTCAGGACGATGCCCACATCTTCATCGCCCTAAAAGATATTCAAGCTGAAATCATTAAACTCATGGATATGTTTTTTGTTTGTTATGATCACTTTGGTTTTAAAGATATCAAAGTCGGTCTTTCAACAAGACCAGAAGGCAAACTCGGTGATGAAAAAACATGGGACATTGCTGAAGACGCTCTTCGTGGAGCACTTGAAAAATCAGGGCAAGCTTTCCACATCAACGAAGGTGATGGCGCTTTCTACGGACCAAAAATCGATATTCAAATTGCCGATGCTATTGGAAGATACCACCAGCTCGGAACAATCCAGCTCGATTTCCAACTACCAGAAAGATTCGATCTCAACTTCACAAATGATCAAGGTCAAGAAGAACGTCCGGTCGTTATTCACCGTGCTCTTCTTGGGTCACTGGAGAGATTCTTCGGAGTTTATCTAGAACACGTTGCGGGAATTTTCCCATTCTGGTTATCACCAGAACAGGCCGTTATTGTGCCTGTCTCAACAGATAAACACTTAGGTTTCTGCCAGCAGCTAGCAAAAGATCTAAAAGATTTAGGATATCGCGTTCGCGTCGATGATCGCAATGAAACTATGGGTTACAAGACTCGCCAAATTCAACAATCAAAAACGCCTTTTATGCTTGTCGTGGGCGACAGAGAGATGGAGAATGCGGCCGTTAGTATTCGTGCCTATGGTGAACAAGGGTCGAAATCGATGGCACTCACAGATCTTAAAGAGATGTTTGCAAAACTAAACCTGGAAAAAGTGCCAGCTCGTTTAAGATAAAAAAAACTTCCAACTTCGACCAAGGATAAGGTGACTGTATGTTGAAAAAAAATATTCTGCTTCTTTGCGGAGGAAGCGGTACTGAGCATGAAGTCTCACTTGTTTCTGCAAAGTTTTTTGAAAAACAACTGGCCGACATTGGCCTCTACAATGTTTTCAAAGTTGAAATGGGTAAACCTAACTCAACTGACAAAACGATGAGAGTCATGCATGAAGACGGCTCCCACGGAGCAACGGTTGAAATTAATTTTCATCGTCAGCTTGTGGGCCCTGATTTCAAACATGATCTCCATTTTGTTATTCCTTGTATTCACGGACCTCCTGGTGAGACTGGTGAGATTCAAACATTCTTTGATCTCATTAATTTGCCTTACATGGGTTGTGGTCCAGAAGCTTCACTCAATTGTTTTAACAAAGTCACGAATAAACTTTGGTTGAATGCTCTCGATATTCCCAATACTCCATTCGAATTCCTCACGAGTATGGAAGACGCTCCTCGCGCTCATGCTCTTTATGAAAAGCACGGAAAAATTTTCGTCAAGGCCGCCTCTCAAGGATCAAGTGTAGGCTGTTACCAAGTTTTCAAAAAAGAAGACCTAGATAATACGTTAAAAAATGCATTCAAATATTCTGAGTATGTCCTTGTCGAAAAAATGGTTTCTGCACGTGAACTTGAAATTTCAACATATGAATTCGAAGGAAAGATTCACGCCAGTGTTCCTGGTGAAATCAACTGCCCTTCAAAATTTTATTCATACGAAGAAAAATATAATCCTAAAAGCCAGACAACAACTGAAGTTGTGGCGCCTGGACTTTCAAAA
>CBIHOP010000499.1:0-2023 GCA_966211385.1 uncultured Bacteriovorax sp. | reverse complement strand
AATTTTACTTCCGCAATATCAGCGAGTCTGATGAGCTCTCCTCTATTGTTACGTAGCTGGATATTTTTAATACGTTCAATATCCGGTTCATTGGCCGTCATGTTTTCCATACGAATACGAATGTCATAACGGTGGCCGTCTTTTGTAAATTTTCCGGCAACAGCACCACCAACAAGAGTATTCATCGTCAGACCAAGATCAGAAATCGAAACTCCACGTAATCGTGCTTTATCTCGGTTTGGAATAATGGCAAGTTCTTTAATGCTTTGACGATAGTTGGAATCGATATCTAAAAACTTTCCAGAATCTTCCATGTCTTTCATCGTCGCAGTGATGGTCTTAATGAGACCTTCCCAACTCGATCCTGCAATCGAAATTTCAACCGGGAATCCACGACCACTTCCGGCAAATCCAGAAAGTGAAGTATCCTGAACAATAACTTTTCCACCTTTAAAATCTTTTAAATCATCACGAATGACTTTGATGAGTTCTTGCTGCGAAAGTTTACGGTCCTTTTTATCTTTCAGAGTAACGAAAGCGTTCGCGGTAGAAGACTCTCCACCACCGAAACCACCGATCGAAACAAAGAATCTTTCAATTTCTGGACGTGTTTTTAAATAATCTTCCAATGCTTTTACTTTTTGATCAGTGAAAAAGAGCGATGATCCTTCTTTTGTTTTCAAACGAAGCATGATCGAACTTTGATCTTGAGCAGGAACGAACTCTTTTCTTAGTTTGAGTACGAGAGATCCGGAAGCAAAAAAGATAAAGAGCGAAGCAAAGACAACTTTCCAACGATGAGTAACAACCCATGGAAGTGACTTTTTGTAGATGCTTTCAAACCATGCAAACGTATCATCCATCCACTTACCAATGCGAGTTGAGCGTTCATGTTTAACCATGAATTGTGATGTACGCATTGGTGTTAATGTCAGGGCCTCGACTAATGATAAGAAGACGGCAACAGAAATCGTTACACCGAACTGATAGAAATATTTCCCGATAATTCCTTTCATGTAAGCAATGGGGAAGAAGATTGCAATAATCGCAACCGTTGCGGCCATAGCGGCGAATGTAATTTCTTTTGCTCCATCAAATGAAGCCTTGCGCTTACTTTTCCCCATTTCAAAATGGCGGAAAATGTTTTCGAGAACCATGATGGCATCATCAACAACAATCCCGATGGAAAGTGAGAGAGCAAGAAGTGTAAAATAGTTGAGAGTAAATCCCAGGGCGTGCAGGACAACGAATGATCCCAGGATTGATGTAGGGATGGCCAGAATAACGTTGAATGTAGCCGACCATGATCCTAGGAAGGCCCAACACACGAGTGCTGTTAAGATAGCAGCGAGAACGAGGGTAAAAGTTAATTCATGAACTGACTCTTTAATGAATTTAGTCGAGTCGAAGTTTACTCCAATCGCCATGTCTTTTGGCAATGTCGTCCCTACTAATTTCATTTTTTCAATAACGTTTTCACCAACGGCCACGGCGTTCGATCCACGTTGTTTACGAATACCAATACCTATAGATGTTTTCCCCATTACACGCGATATACGCGTAATGTCCTCGAGACCATCTTCAACAGTGGCCACAGATGAAAGCGGTAATGGAATAAAGTTAGCAGAGCCACCACGACGGTTAATAGAAAGTTTACTGAACTCTTCTACAGACTGTGCTTCACCGAGCGTTCGCACTGAGAATTCTTGTTTATCATTTTCAAGTTTTCCCGATGGTTTTTCCGAGTGTTCACTGTCGATCGTATTAACGATATCTGTAACCGTTAATTGATAATCACGAAGTTTTTTATCCGAAACCCAAACGCGAAGATTAGGTTCAGCATAACCAGACAAGATAACGTCCGCTACTCCATTAGTTGTAAGAAATTTATCTTTAATATTGTCGCGAACAAAGGCCATAAGCTCGCGCGGTTTCATATTGTCCGCTGTTACTGAAAGCCACATGATAGGTTGATCATCCGGATTACTTTTTGAAACTGTAGGAGGATCAACATCATCAGGCA
>CBIHOP010000498.1:0-2024 GCA_966211385.1 uncultured Bacteriovorax sp. | reverse complement strand
CTGGAAATTGTTCGTCTCATGATGATTATATCAGAGTTAACTTAAGTCGAAAAATTTAAATATTCACAGAAAATTTTAAATTGTTTGACTCCGTACCATGGTACGGACCATATAATGAATTATGGAAAAAATAACAATTGGAAAATTAGCAGAAAAAGCAGGCGTTGGCGTTGAGACGATTCGATTCTATCAGCGTAAAGAACTTCTTCGTGAACCTAAAGCACAATCGGGTTTTAGAACTTATAATGAAGATGACGCTCAAAGAATACTTTTCATCAAGCGTGCACAGGATTTGGGATTCACTCTTACTGAAGTAAAAGAACTTTTAGAGTTGAATACAAAACCAAGATCGACTTGTGGGAAAGTGAAATCAAAAACGACTGCGAAGATTAAAGAAATTGAAGAAAAAATTGCTGACTTAAATCGCATGAAGGCGAGTCTTGAAAAACTGGCATGTGCTTGTGATGAAAGTCAGGACAGCATCAAACAATATAAAGTTCAAGAATGTTTTGACGTTGGTCTCAACTGTAAATGTTAAGGAGGATTTATGAAACGTTTTCATGTGCATGTAGGTGTTAAGGATTTAGATCAATCGATTCAGTTTTATTCAAGTCTGTTTGGACAGAAACCTTCAAAGCAAAAAGAAGATTATGCTAAATGGATGCTCGAAGACCCAAGAATCAATTTTGCGATTTCAACCAGAGTGAATACTGAAGGCGTCGATCACTTAGGTTTTCAGGTTGATGAAAGTTCAGAGCTTGGCGAATTAACTGAACGATTAAAAAAAGCCGATTCAGGTGTTTACGGTGAAGGCACAACAACGTGTTGTTATGCAAATTCAGAGAAGGCCTGGGTTAAAGATCCTTCAGGTATTGCATGGGAAACTTATCATACGATGAATGATGCTGAAGTTTTCAATGAAAAACCTAAGAATGAAGCTACGAATGCTTGTTGTGCTCCAAAAGTAGGCGCAAGTAAAAGTTCAGGATGTTGCTAGTGGATAAAAAGAATGTGCTTTTCTTGTGTACGGGAAATTCTTGTCGATCACAAATGGCCGAAGGATGGGCGAGACATTTTCATGGAGAGAAAATAAATTTTTATTCCGCTGGAATTGAAAAACACGGACTGAATCAAAGGGCAGTGCAAGCGATGAAAGAAAGTGGTGTTGATATTTCACACCACTATTCTAAAACTCTAGACGATATCGGTCCGGTTCAATTTAATTTCGTCTTCACCGTTTGTGGTCATGCCAATGAAAATTGTCCTTATTTTCCTGGAAGAGCGAAAGTCATTCATATTGGATTCGATGATCCACCTAAACTTGCCCATGGTCTGACGGATGAAGACGAAATTATGGGGCATTATCGTAGGGTTAGAGATGAAATTAAAAACTTCGCTAAAACTTTGCCCATTGAGTAGGACATGAAAAGTAAAGTTGTAGCAGAGTTTTTAGGAACTGCTTTTCTTTTAATGATTGTTGTTGGCTCGGGAATTATGGGCGAGAAGCTCGCTAATGGAAATGAAGCCATTGCTTTACTAGCTAATTCCTTAGCAACTGGAGCAGGGTTAGTCGCTTTGATAAATTCACTTGGACACATTTCGGGTGCTCACTTCAATCCAGTTGTGAGTTTAGTAGAATATTTCTGGAAGAGACTTACACTAAAAGAATTATTTTTCTATTGGACAGTGCAAATTGCTGGAGCAATCTTCGGAGTTCTCCTCATTCATATTATTTTTAATCTAAGCTTGTTCCAAATATCTTTAAAAGATAGAAATGAACCCCATTTATGGATTTCAGAAATTATTGCTACTTTTGGTTTGATTTGCACAATTGCACTTTCTTGTAATAAGCATGTAGAGCATGCACCAGTTTCAATTTCACTTTATATTGTTGATGCTTATTGGTTTACCTCATCTACTTCTTTTGCAAATCCATCCGTGACGATTGCAAGGGACTTCAGTAATACCTTTTGCTGGATAGCGCCTTCCGGTATTCTGCCTTTTATGCTTTCTCAGATGTCCGG
>CBIHOP010000497.1:0-2033 GCA_966211385.1 uncultured Bacteriovorax sp. | reverse complement strand
TGCGGCCCAAGCAGCTCAAGCTGGTCGTTACGGGATGTTGATGGCCGTACTCGAAAAAGCAGACAAAGTGACATCTTTGGAAGAAATGGACAAGTTAGTTCAATTCGGAGAATTCGCTAAAGATCACTCTAGAAGCCTTAGAGATGAATACTACCTTTACCAAACAAGCGTTGAACTTATTAAAAGAATGACGACAAAGGCGCTTAAGAACCGCCCTGGTCATGAAGGTGTTTATGAAGTGACTTTCGCTAATCCACAAGTGGCAGAACGCTTAAAACTCGACCGTGTCGTTATCATGGAATCAAATGACCGTGATGCACTTGTCGTCAACTTCGTTTCAACAAAATCAAGAGTCGTAAGATTCGCATTTAAAGGTGCTGGTCTTTTAGGTGATACGTTCTTCAGTAACGAAGATGCTTACCACAATGATCCTGACTTTGGTTCACCCTTTTTCAAATTCAAGCTTGATAGAAAAACTAAAACTATCAGCGGATATTTTTCAACTGCCCGTCTAGGTAAAACTGAACTCACTGGCCAGCAAGTTTCATCGAACCTAAGCGTCTATGAGCAATCTAATCGCAAAGGACTTGTTCTCACTAATCTTCTTGGAGAATATCCGGTGAGAGTTGGTGAACATGAAATGACTCTTGTTCTCAGCAAGAGATCTGACGAAAGAGGCAACGTTGAAGCTTCACTATTTAACAACAACGCAATGATGGCCTTCTCAAAAGTTCATCTAGATGCTGAGCGCGGAATTCTTTCACTCGTTGATATTAACAATGAAAAGAAACTTACATTGGGAGTGTCAGCTGAAGACGGACTTGTCGACTTCAAAGGTGTGATGATTCTTGCTCCTCAAGCGCAAGTGTTCAAAGTGTCGACTTCGCTTTAAGCTTAAAGCAATACCTAACATTCACTATCAATCGGAAGCCTCAGCAATGAGGCTTCTTTATTTTATCTATCGAATGTGATCTAATTTAACGTCGTTAATTACTGGCCGGGTGCAAAAAATGAATCAAGACGTTTTAGAATGGATTCTGCTCTTAGGACGCTGGGTGCATATCACAGTGGCCGTTACATGGATTGGTACGAGTATATTTTTTATGTGGCTCGATCGATCGTTCGTTAAAAATCCCAATGCAACACGCGAAGGTCACATTGGTGAATTGTGGATGGTTCACGGTGGTGGATTTTATCATGTTGAAAAACTCATGATGGGTCCAACAAAAGTCCCTGATCATTTGCACTGGTTCAAGTGGGAATCTTATTGGACCTGGATGAGCGGATTTTTTCTCATCACCATGATTTTTTACATCGGAGACGGAACCTACTTACTCGATAGTTCTGTTTCTTCTATTTCCTATCCTGCGGCCGTAGCACTCGGATTATTTTCGTTAATTGGCTCTTGGTTTTTTTACGATTTCATCTGGGAAAGTAAACTCATCAAAGAAGAACCGATCCTGGGCCATATTGCAACTCTTACCTGGCTCGTAGGAATGGCCTATCTTCTTTGCCATACTTTCAGCGGAAGAGCGGCCTACATTCATATTGGTGGGATGATGGGGACATGGATGACGGCCAACGTTTTCATGCGAATCATTCCTCGTCAGCTTAAAATGGTGGAGGCCTCTAAAAAAGGAATTCCAGTCAATCAAACTTGGGCAAAAAACGCTAAGAACAGATCGACTCATAATACTTATCTCACTCTTCCTGTTATTTTTGTTATGCTCTCTAATCATTTTCCTATGACGTATGGTCATCAATATAACTGGATCATTCTCTTGCTTTTATCGGCAGGGGGAGCAGCGATTCGTGAATACTTCGTTGTTCGATTAACAAATCCGAAACGCTCGCTTAAATTTGGAATCTTCGGAGCCCTTCTTATTTTGACAGTGGCGGTGTGGACTTCAAAAAGTGAAAACAGCATGCCTGTTCCGGTTGATGTTCATGAGAAACCATCTGTTCAGGTAGAAACAAAAAAAGAGTCTCCCGTTGTTGTTGAAGAAAAAATTCCAGTTGAAGGCACAGTAACA
>CBIHOP010000496.1:0-2040 GCA_966211385.1 uncultured Bacteriovorax sp. | reverse complement strand
AGGACTGTTCAAACTTACAGGAGGACATGTTCCGGTTCATACTCCCGTTTTACAGGAAGTTTATCCTGCGGTTCCGCTATTTCTACTTATGCGAGCATTCTCATCAGGTTGTTCTGCACTTACGGGTATTGAAGCCATATCAAATGGTGTTCCGATATTTAAAAAGCCATCGCAAAAAAATGCAAAAATCACAATGGTTTGGATGTCACTCATACTTGGAACATTTTTCATTGGAATAACATTATTAGCTCATACTTTTGGAATACAACCAGGACATTCTCACGAAACCGTGATCTCACAACTTGCTAAAGCAGTATATGGCCAAAATTTTCTGTATTACATGAATCAAGTTGCCGTCGCATTGATTTTACTTCTAGCTGCTAACACTAGTTATGCAGACTTCCCACGTTTAACATCACTCATCGCTAAAGATCGATATCTTCCGCGCCAGCTTACAAGTATCGGCGACAGGCTCGTTTTTTCAAATGGGATAATCGGGTTAACAATAGCTGCTGTTTTATTAATAATTATTTTTGAAGGCTCAACCCACCACCTAATCCCACTTTACGCAGTAGGAGTGTTTTTATCATTCACTCTTTCACAATGTGGAATGATAGTTCATCATTTAAAACTCAAACAAGATAAATGGAAAAGTAGTCTTACGATCAATGCCATAGGTGCAACGACGACGTTTGTTGTTCTTCTCATCATCGCTACAACAAAATTTACAACAGGAGCATGGATGGTCATTGTCCTTATTCCATGTCTGGTATTATTTTTTAAAAGCATTAAGAAACATTATTTGAGCGTAGGTAAACAACTTGCTCGTGATGCATACGACTCCACTCTGGAGGTAACAAATAAAGAATCTTATACTGCTATTGTGCCCATTTCTGGAATTCATCCAGGAGTTGTACGCGCAGTGAAATACGCTGAAACAATTAGTACTGATGTTTGCGTGTGTTATGTGGATATTGATCCAGAAGCCACTGAGCGATTAAAAAAGGTCTGGGAAAAATGGTCCAACGGCTTACCTTTAACAATAATTCCTTCTCCCTATAGATCAGTTGTCGGACCACTTCTCCATTTCATAGACGATAAGCATAAGTCTTCAGGACGCGATATGATTTCAATTGTTGTTCCAGAATTTATCACCCGAAAATGGTATCAGCAATTCTTGCACAATCAGATGACATTAGTCCTAAAGACTTCATTGCGCCTAAGGCCGGGAAAGGTTGTTACGACTATTCGTTACCATTTATGAATATAAAAACCTAAGATTTACGGCGCATTCACATCAATTAAATTCGCTCCCCTACTGATCAGCAGATTATATCCATCTACGGACATTAAGTTTGTAATTACGATATTCATCGCCAAACTTTCCCTCGAGATAATGTTCTTCTTTTAGAATGACAAATTTTCTAATTATTAGCACCACTGGAATTTGCATAAGTACTATCCATAAGCTATTGACAGCGAAAGCGATTCCAACTCCAGCAATAATAAAAGAAAGATAAATCGGATTTCTAGAAAAAGCATAAATTCCTGTCGTGACGATATGGGATGTTGTCTTCGATGGTGCGATATTTGTTTGGGCCTTTTTGAAAAGCCGGGAGCAGGAAACTGCGATACCAATTCCCACTAGAATTAGAAGTGCACTCAAAGGCCATCTCAAGCTCTCTGAAACTATTGGTGATGGCCAATACCAATTGAGTAAAGCACCGATAAGAATGTTCAGCAAAGCAAGTAATGGCGGAGGGAATTTAACATGTGCGCTGTCGACATCTGTTTTAAAAAATTTCATTAAGCCTCCTTAAGCAGAAAATTCTTCACTCAGCAGATCCTGAGCGGCCGTTGCACCGGCATCTTGGCCAGTAGCAAGTGCACGCAAGACGGATTGTTGCATTGTGATTCCGTCGCCAGCGGCAAAGACTCCCGGTACATTCGTTCGATTTCCTTCGCTGACTACATAGAGACCCATTTCATTTTTTTCACAGCCTAAAGTTTCACCTATGTCGGATTTCATTTGAAACGGTA
>CBIHOP010000495.1:0-2043 GCA_966211385.1 uncultured Bacteriovorax sp. | reverse complement strand
TGTTGCGATGATTGTTTTTAAGTTTAAGAAAACAGCTGGCGAGAGATTGGATAGTTTAACGAAAGGTGTTTTCGACAATGCGGACACTATGGTTAAAGACATGGGCGCTCCATAATTTCAGTTCTTTTTGTGAACTGAAGTTAAGTTGAAAATTAATCAGCAATCATAGGCATTGTTTTCCTGCTATTGTCATACACTCCTCTATCTTCAATTCTAATAGACATGATTCAATCAAATAAAATGGGGGCCAAAGGTCAGGCCCTCATTGAATATCTTCTCATTTTCAGTTTTATGACTTTTATTGGCATCAATATGGTCAGAGGATTGGGAAAAACGATGACAACATCCGTGGGAGTTCTGGGTTATGAATTAACAGAACAGTTCACAGTTGGTGTTTGCAAAGAAATGTGTTTTTACAACGGCTACATTAATCAGGAATAAATTGTGCTTCCTCTGGTCGTTTATATTTTTATTGCCTTTCAACTTCTCGTCGTAGCTTATATCGATTTTAAAACTCGAAAGATCGCGAACATGTGGATGTTGATCAATTTCATTTTTTTTATTGTTTTGAATTTTCTCTTCCCTGAAATTTACAGCTGGTCGATTCAAGCTTTTTTTATACCTATTGCATTCTTAGTTGTAGGCTTCATTCTTTTTCTTATGAACATTATGGGCGGGGGAGATTCGAAATATCTTTCTTCAATCTATTTGCTGATTCCCATTCCACTACAGGAAGTCACTTTCATCTATCTCTTATATTCGACTATTTTAGTAGGAAGCACGCTCTTGCTGTTCAGTACATTAAAGCATCTTGATAAAATCATTGTTCTCTATAAAATGAGAGACATCACTGGAATTCGAAGAATCTTTGGACAAAAGTTTACTTACGCTCCAGTTATCTTTATCGCATGGATGTGGTTCGGTTGGATAAATTCAAAGAACATTTTCTTTTAAAGAGTTTTAAACCAAACGAAGGTCAATCGGCCGTCGAATACATCATGTTATTGGCCGTCATCTCCGCCCTCACTTTTACGGTCATGAACAATACCCGTTTTAAAGATTTCGTTAAAGGGAGAGGTCTTTTTGAATCGATGATCAAGGGGATTGAATACTCTTATCGCTATGGCAGAGATCTTAAAAATCCTGATGACTATCAACGTGGGATGAATTTCGAATACAAATCGAAAGAACACGATACATATTGGAATAACGAACAAAACGATACGCGATTTTTTACGGGAACTGGTAAATATCCACAATAATGAAGAACGAAAAAGGGCAATCAACTATTGAGTTTATTCTTACGTTCACTGTTGCAGTGGGATTTATATTTTTATTTTTAAAAGTTGCTGTTAATTACACCAATGGTTTCATGGTCCACCACGCGACTTATATGGCAAGCCGAGCTTACATGGCCCATGATGGCCTCGAGCAAACGGATCCTCTGAACGATAAAAAAGCAGAACAATTTGCAAAACAAGTTTTTGATTATTATTTACCTGATGGACTCATAAGCTCAATTTCAGGTGTTGTTTTAAAATACAGCCATCCTTCTTACGGAAATCAACCGTTGTTCACTGGTGTCTACTCAGAATTTTCAAGTCGTTTTTCACTTGGATTTATTGGAGGAACAACTCCACTTAATTTGCGTTCTGAATCTTTCTTAGGTCGAGAACCTACTCGCACGGAGAGTGTAAATCTCACATGTGATGCCATGAAAGACAGTGCCGGAATAGATACTTGTAGTGTTCATACTACCCTGGAAGATAATGGAGGTTAGTGTGGATCAAAAAAAATTGCTTAAGAATCAAAAAGGTCAGGCATTATTTGAATTGATTATTTTTATGCCCTTTTTGATCTTTCTTTTTACGATTTTTTATACTGTCGGAAATTCAATTAGTGGGTCGATCAATCAGCAAAAAGCTGTCCGCGGATATTTCTATACGCTGATGAAAAATAATTCCTATGTTAACACAGCCAAAGAAGTTGATGAATTCGTTTCGGATAGTTCAATGAGACATATTGGATTTTCAGCTGTTGGCT
>CBIHOP010000494.1:0-2062 GCA_966211385.1 uncultured Bacteriovorax sp. | reverse complement strand
TTTCAAAATTGATCGGAGCTCCTCCAGGTTATGTTGGACATGAAGAGGGCGGACATTTAACAGATGTCATTAAGAAGCATCCTCACACCGTATTGCTACTTGATGAGATCGAAAAGGCCCATTCAGACGTCTTTAATGTACTTTTGCAAATCATGGACCATGGAACTTTAACGGACTCGCACGGGCGTTCTACAGATTTTAGGAACGTCGTCATTATTATGACATCGAATGCTGGGGCCAAAGAAATGGATTCAGGATCAATTGGTCTTAATAAAGGCGGATCTCTTCCAGAATTTAAGCGTGATCAAAGTATTCGTAACTTTTTTACCCCTGAATTTAGAAATAGATTGGATGCTATCGTTCACTTCAATAAGCTTGCTGATGAACAGATCTTGAAAATCGTCGATAAGTTCCTCATCCAACTCGAATCTCAGCTTGCAACCAAGAATGTAGAGCTGAAAGTTGATGATGCCGCCAAAAAATACCTCGCTCAAATTGGTTTTGATCCAAAAATGGGCGCGAGACCTCTTGCTCGAACGATTAATCATGAGATCAAGAAGCCACTATCGCATGAAATTCTTTTCGGTAAGCTCGAAAAAGGTGGTGTTGTTCTCGTTTCATTCGATGAATCTGCCCAAAAAATCACCTTCAAGTTCCCACATTAGGCAATTTTTAGCCTTTTCTCGGCCCCTCATCACACCTTTCTACACTTTTTTTTCATACGAAGCGGTCTTCATCGACCGCTTCGAAATTTTTTTTTGAGGCCGAAGTGCGGTTTCGCCTCAGTTGTGGAAAACGAATGAAACATCGATGAATAAAGCATTTCAGCGATTCGCTCCTTCGGAAAAAAGTAGCGATTGGATGCTTGAAAGAAGCTTTGATGAAAAAAAAATGAGAAAAAAAATTAAAGGTTGAAAAAAAAATTACGAAAAATAAATCAAACATTCACTTTTTTGTTTGCACGAAAATAAAAAAATGTTTATTCTTAAAAAAAGAATAAAAACTTTTGGAGGATTTTATGGCTGTTAAGAAAGCAACAACAACTAAGAAGAAAGCTGCTAAGAAAGTAGCAAAAAAAGCAACAAAGAAAGTAGCTGCTAAAAAAGCTACAAAAAAAGCTGCTAAGAAAGCTACAAAAAAAGTAGCTAAGAAAGCAACTAAGAAAGCTGCTGCTAAGAAAGCTTAATTTTTTAAGTGACCTAGTTAAAAAAGGGACCTTCGGGTCCCTTTTTTATTTGTGCCGAACGAATCCAGACCAGTAAAAACTTCAAAAAGACCCCAATCTCGTAGACGAACCCCCCTCAACCTGTTACTTTCCACCAACATTTATCAAAACATAGCGGCTTTAAGGCTTTTTAACAGGGTGAACTTATGGCAACAGGTCTAGGAACTAGAGGCGACGGTCCTCGCGAACAAACAATTATCGATCCAGTAACAGGTGAAAAGACGGTCGTGATGGGCGATCTAACGTTTCCTCCACGCAAAGTATGGATGAAAACTTTTGGCTGTCAGATGAACTACCATGATTCGGATCGAATCATCTCTCACTTGAATGATCTCAATTTTACTAAGACAGAAGAATTGGAAGAAGCAGATATGGTTCTTTTCAATACGTGTGCTGTTCGAGATCTTTCGAATAACAAATTCTATTCTCAGTTAGGCGAAATCAAACACGCAAAAAAGAAAAAGAACGGATTAGTTGTCGGGATCGGCGGTTGTGTGGCCCAAACAGAAGGAAAAGAGCTGGTTAAAAAATATAATCACCTCGATTTCGCTTTCGGGACAGATGTAATCGATACAATTAACGATATGGTGTTTAGAGTTTATGCAGGGGACTCGAAATTCACAATCAACTCTTGGGATCGCAGCGAAAATTTTTCAATCGAGACTAAAGTTTCAGCAGATTCTCCACAGGCCTTTGTTAACATCATCAAAGGATGTAACAAGTACTGCACATATTGTATCGTTCCTTATACTCGCGGAAAAGAACGCTCACGCTTATTAGCTGAAGTTGTTGAAGACGTAAGAAAGCTTGTAAAGTACCAAGGCATTCAAGAAGTCA
>CBIHOP010000493.1:0-2063 GCA_966211385.1 uncultured Bacteriovorax sp. | reverse complement strand
CCTAGCTCCCCACCTCTGAAATCGAGCAGGAGAAGCTTATAAACACGCTCCAAATCGATTTCGCCCTTATGCTTAATACAACCGCGTGCCTTGGCAATTTTTTCGATTATTTCTTCTACGCTTAGGTCAAGAGACTCTAATTTATAACGAGTCTGAAATTGTTTGGACTTAAGATTTTTAAAGTACTCAACTAAATAGAGGGCGGGTTTTTCGATGCCTACGACGTCATCAGGAATAGCGTTAATAGCGCTTAACCAAAGACCGTGTTCCTCACGTGCGATTTTTGGAGGCATGACCCCTGGAGTATCCATAAGCTCACAATCTTTATCGACAACGATCCATTGTTGAACTTGTGTGTGACCTGGTTTGTCGGCCGTCTTCACAACACTTTTACCTGCGAGCTGATTGATGATGGTTGATTTACCAGTATTGGGTAAACCCAAAAGCATAATTCGAATTTTTGATTTAACCGCTTGACTAGGATTTGATTCATTTCTTTTTTTCTGAACGATTGAACGAGCGAGTGTCATGACTTTTTTCATGGCCCCTTTATCGAAACAATCGACGAACACAAAGTTGTATCCAGATTTTGCAAACCAATCTTCCCAAATTTTTAATTTGTTTTGATCAGCAAGATTGGCCTTGTTGAAAATGATGAGTCTTGATTTTTGTCTAAGCGTTTCGTCGAACGTGTTGTTGCCCGAAGCAAGTGGAGCTCGCGCATCTCTGATCTCAAAAACAATATCGACGAGATGAAGTTTTTCTTTGATGTCCTTAATGGCCTTTGCCATGTGGCCTGGAAACCAATTGATAGGAGAGGGTTGCATGTGAATGAGATCGTCTTTTTCCATGAGATGTTCATGTCATAAAAAAGACGGAAAAGCGATAACTTAGTAGAAAATACCAAGCATTCCTGATTTTAAACTAGATGTTGTTTTAGTCTCAGAGGAAACACCTGCAGGTCCTCGGTAAACGTTTGAATCCTCTTCGAAAAATCCATAGGCAGTGAACTGACCTTCAAACTCACGGACCGAATTGTCACCCAATTCCGCTTGCGCATTATCGATTTGAAAGTAGGGGAAATCTTCAAGCGTAATAACACTTGTTGAGCATGAATAAAGTGGTGCTTCGAAATCATTATTTTTGATAAAGCTTGTGACAAAGTTTTCGCCGTAACTAAGAAGATCAGGGCGAAGTGGGATTTCAACTTGTGTGCTGGCAGACGCTGTACTCACATCAAAAAGCGAAAGAATATCAAGAGGCATTGGCGACAACATTGAGTGATCACTCTCGACAATCTCCGCGCAATCATGTGATTAGGTTTACCAAAATCCAAACTTGTCACGAAAGTATTTTCACTTAACTCAGTTGTTTGAAAATATGTTTTAGGCGTTCCTACACTTAAATTTGGTAGTGTTGAATTGATTGTATAGTTCTGCTGAACAATTGTTGAAGCTCCCGCAGAATCCGATGTTCCATAGAAACTTAAACAATAGTTACCGTCTTTTTTCCCCACGATAATTTTAGATGAATAAGGAACACCTTGGGAGTCCGGATCACAGCAGACATCTTTAGCAAGACAGTATTTGATTTGCGAACTGTATGTACAGTTGATTGTTACGCCTAATGGATTTCCAAATGAACCACCAATAATATTTGATGAACATGTGTTTGATGCCATAGGAGCAGGAGCTGTTGAACCGCCAGTTGAAGTCGTTGGAGTGTTTGTGGTTGATGTTTCGCTTTTTGAATCGCTATCAGTTTTATTTCCAACAATCATTTTGGGAATTGATGCAATCCCTTGAGAAACTGTTTCGAAAATACTGGCCATTTTACTTTTCGGACCTTCGCTTGAAACTTCGCGGGTATTTTCTCTTACGGGTTCATCTTGAGCAGGATCAAATGAATTAGTCACGCCTTGATTGAAACCAATGGGAGCGGATGGTGGATTTCCTGCGCGCGATTCAGACGCCATATTTCTATAGGCGCTGTCATCATCTTCATTTTCTTCTTTCCCGTTGCTCGCGTTTGTTGAAACATAATTGGATTCGTTCTTAGCAGCT
>CBIHOP010000492.1:0-2077 GCA_966211385.1 uncultured Bacteriovorax sp. | reverse complement strand
TAACTATTTGGGTAGTACTTCCGCAATGGCTTCAAAAACTTCTTTATAGTTACCTTTGTTGTAACCATCATTTGAAAACTTCTGCATGAACTCCGCTTTATTGTAAGGACCTTTTCTTTCAATCATCAACTTAGCGAGTAATCCGCTCATGATGAATAGACACGAAAGGGGACTTGTGTGATTAGCGCTCAACATTTTAGGAAAGCCGTTACCATTGGGCATTTCATGCTGCTCAAGAACGATACGATCGACGTCGGGTGGAATGTCTCTAAAACTTGCTACTAACTCACACGCCGCTTGCGGATGGAGTAGGTACATCTGACGTTCTTCTTCTGTGAAATTATCTTTCTCTTTTTGGAAATGAACATAATCTTTGATCTTAATGAGAGCTAAATTATTCAGTGTAATATCCTGAACGAATGCTGCAAGTGAGAGTTTTACAAAAGTACTTTCACTAAACCAAGAAAGTTTTTTTAGAGCTGCCGAAGCAAGCACGACTTGCAAAGTATAGACTTGAGAAGGGTATTCTCCCAGCATATCTAAACGATCCCAGAAATCACAAAGTTTAGGATTTAAATTGATAATTTTCGCTGTCTGAAAAATTGTTTCGCGAACCATCTCTTGATGTTCTGGCGTCATCCCTTCCAGTTTAATCATCTCACACATTTGATGGTGAGTGAGTGCGAGACGGTCTGTGACTTTCATTTCTGAACCAGTCAAAAAATCTTTTATGCGTTTTCTGATGTTCGTAAGAATGAGTGATTTATCACCTTCAGTTTTTAGAAACAAAGTGTGAATGCCTTTGACCTTATATTTATCTTTTTCGGTCTGATCAAAAATATCATTCTTGTTCAAACACTTAACGACTTTTTTCTCCGATAAGCGAATGTAGACATCGGATGGAGCAAAGAGAATGACTGAGAGAAATTCAATCGTCACTGGAATGTAATCAACGGATTTCCACTCATCATTTTCGTTAACATTGAGTTTTGAGAAAACTTGCTCTACACCTTTAAAAATTTCTGGTTTTTGGATATTGCCGAAGACAAGTTCAGCAGGATAGTTCACGGGATCATCAGAAGGAGTCACTGTACTACAAAGAACAAACTTCACGGGCATTTTTTCTTCTGTAATAAATTTCAAGACAGATGGGCCCATCCCATTAGGCATGTTGTGATCGCAGATACAAATATCGTATTGGTCTTTTTTTAATTCTAAGATCGCAGCTTGACCGCTTTCGGCCTGAACAATTTTTGATTCAGGTCCTACGATTTCATCAACAAAAAACCCGAGGATTTCGCGAATCGCTTCTTCATCATCGACGATCAATATTTTTAAAGGCTTCATAGTTGACCTATTGGTATGAGTATAATCCGTTATCGTCTTGCGCTATGCAAAAGGTGATAGTGTGAAGAACTCTTTATATATGATAGTTGTCACATTGCATGTAAGAAACGGTAAGAAAGCCATGTCATATTAATGACTTACTAATTCTGTCTGTTGTCAATTTGATGACTTACAAAATGACAGAACGTGCACGAGGTATCAACGAGTTACGCCAATTGTCGATCTCAAAAGGCCGTTTTAAAAGTTGGCACGACTCTTGGATATAGTATTAGTGTGTGTGGAGAATCTATTAAAAGGATTTTTTTAGACCTCCTGTGAATGTCTCTCAAAAAGCCCATTGCTGAAATACGCTCTGGGCTTTTTTGTTTTAGGCGATCATGAAAGAAATCAATCAAACAACATTTAATGATCTTTTTGGAGCAACAGATGAGTTCATAGACTGTATTTTTAAGTCTGTGGATTTCACCGCCAATCGTCTCACACTTCTTAAATTCATTGATTGTACTTTTGTCGAGTGCAACTTAAGTAACACTGAATTAAAAAATGCAACCTTTAGAAGTTGTCGTTTTGAGAATTCAAAATGTTTGGGCCTAAATTTTTCTACCACTCACACATTTGCTGCTGTCGAATTCGTTGATTCGCAACTTGATTACTCATCATTTCAAACGATGAAGATTAAAAAAACTGTTTTTCAAAATTGCTCGCTGAAGGAAGTTGAATTCTCGGAAGC
>CBIHOP010000491.1:0-2086 GCA_966211385.1 uncultured Bacteriovorax sp. | reverse complement strand
CTATGATTATTTTGTTGAAGATGATGAAGAAGAGAACAGGGAATAACCATGTTCAGTTTTACCGTCATCAATTTCATCATCCTTTTTTATCTTCTATTTCTAGTTGTTTCTGCTTTGTTGGTCGAAAGACGAGTGAAAAACAAACAGCAGCTTTCACTTGTTGCTAATCCATACATCTATTCTCTTTCCATGGCCGTGTGGTGCACAAGCTGGACTTATTACGGATCTGTCGGAATTGCCGCTCGCAATGGAATGCTTTATCTGACCATCTACTTAGGTGCAACGATTAGTGTTTTTCTTTTTCCGATATTGCTCAAGAAATTTATTCTCATTAAAGAAAAGTATCGCATAACAAGTATCACTGACTTAATCGCCGCTCGTTATGATAAGTCTCAGATGTTAGGGGCCATCTGCGCTCTGTTTGTTATAGTTGGAATCATTCCTTATATAGCGATCCAGGTTAAAGCGATCATAGACTCCATTCATATTCTTGCTGTAGGAATGAAGACAGAAGTGTCTGTTCATTCACTTTCTAATCACTACATCGTACTGCTGACAATTTTTGTCACTATCCTTTTTGGACTACGCAAACTTGATTCAACTGAAAAACATCCGGGGATGGTTTTCATTCTTGCTTGTGAGAGTTTAATAAAACTTGGTGCGCTTTTGGCGTTAGGCTTTTTCTGTACGTTTGTTTTGAATGATGGGTTTGATTCAATTCTTGATCAAATGCCAAAAGTAGTAAGCGCGCAATACAATTTTATGGGCGCAACCACGACTCAAGATTATTTTACATGGTGTACTTACATTGTTCTTAGTGCCAGCGCTATTCTCTTTCTGCCTCGTCAGTTTCAAGTCGCAGTAGTAGAAAACTATAATAAAAAACACATAAAAAAAGCTGTTTGGTTATTTCCGCTTTTTCTATTTCTCATCAATCTTTTTGTTCTTCCAGTCGCCATTACCGGATTAGCTCAGGGATTGCCGCTGGAAAAAGCTGATTCTTTCGTTCTTCTCCTTCCCATGGCGCATGCTCAAAAATATCTTTCACTATTTGTTTTTCTCGGTGGATTTTCAGCTTCCATTGGAATGATTATGATCGAGACGGTTGCGGTATCTACCATCGTCTCAAACCAATTATTACTGCCACTATTTAACAAAGTCTGCCCTGATTCCAATGTCACAAAACAGACATTAAAAATTCGTTGGTTCATAGCCGCCTTGATCATCTACATTGCTTACTTCTATACGTGGTATGTAGGTTCTACTTATGCACTAGTTTCAATGGGATTAATTTCTTTTGTGGCCTTTACTCAATTTGCTCCCGCGATTCTTGGAGGACTATTCTGGAAGAGGGCCAATAAACATGGCGCTATAATAGGTATCACTTCAGGCGCGATCATTTGGTTTTACACTCTTATTATTCCGGCATTCGCAAAAAGCGGAATGATTGAAGCGGACATCCTCACTCACGGACCTTTTGGAATTTCATGGTTGCGACCTGAGCACCTGATGGGATTTGAAAATTTAAGTTTTCTCTCTCATTCACTAGTGTGGACCATGTTTTTTAATGTGAGCGGTTTAGTGCTTGGCTCATTGTTTTATAAGCAATCAGAGACAGAAGAAAAAACAGTTAAAGATTACACTGAACTTCTCGCCCGAAAAGAACATCAAAAAATCATTGAGCTGGATTACGGCGCTATCGAAGAAAACATACATCTACTGCCTAAAATGGGAATCTTTCAGTCTGCTCTGGAAAAATATCTCACTCACTATGAAGCAAAAAATTCGATTGAACGTATAGTGAAAGAATTAGGTCTTAAAGATAAACAATTCATTAGTATTTATGCCCTCTCGAAACTCAATGATCAGGTTGAAAAATATCTTGCAGGTATGGTTGGATCATCAGTTGCTTATTACACGTTAGAAAATGCCCAAGTGTTCAATGAAGCTGAAAGAAAAGAACTCGCTGATCTTTTCGCGAATCTTCTGGCCCAAATGCGTGTTGATCCGCGAGAGCTTACCCAAAAACTGGCCGAGTTACAAAAAAGACAAGGACAGCTTGAAAAAGATGCTCAGACACTAGAAC
>CBIHOP010000490.1:0-2087 GCA_966211385.1 uncultured Bacteriovorax sp. | reverse complement strand
AAATAAGCATTCGATGCACTTAAGGCCCATTCAAAAACTTTTTTCTTGAGCTCATTTTCTTTTGCGATATTGTCTAGAATTTTTGCATACACTTTTTCAAAAATTCTTGGAACTGCGATTAGAATACTTGGCTGAGCTAATTGGAGATTATCAACGACCTTATCAAGTGATTCAGCATACACAGTTTCAAATTCAAAAATTAAATTTAGAAATGAATCACATCTTCCTAGTACGTGAGAAAGAGGAAGGAATGTGAGAGAGCGATCTGAAGGAAGAATGTTATTTTTTAAAGAACTGTAAACGTTGTTAAGCATGACCATGAATGCTTTCTGAGAAATCACGGCACCTTTAGGATCACCAGTTGTTCCAGAAGTATAGATGATTGATGCTACTTCATTTTCATCTGAATTTTCTACGTAATCATTAAATAGCGAAGGTGATTTTCCTGCTTCGGCAAAACCATCATCTAGAAGCTGTTGATAAGGAATGAATGCGATTTCACTTTTTAGTTGTTTAACACTCGCTTCTGAAATTTCTTTAAGGGCAATCACTGTAGTGAGAGTCTTCAAATCATTTTGGATTTCTAAAATCTTTTGAAACTGACTTTCATTTTCAACAACGATGATTTTTGATTCACTGTGATTGAGAATGTAGAGAACTTCGTGGGCCATGTATGTTGGATAGATGGGCGTAACGACTGCGCGCGAGCAAAGTACGGCCAGGTCAAAAAAGTGCCATTCTTTAGACGTTTGGGCCAGGATTGAAACTTTTTCTTGAACTTGAATTCCAGCCTTGATGAGTCCATAAAAAAGTGTCTTCACTTTAAGAAGATATTCTTCGTTATTCAAAAAGTGCAATTGGCCGTTCTCAATCCAGCCGATGGCCTTGCGGTGAGGATTTTTCGTCGTTTTTTTATAGAAGTGCTTGGAAAGTGTAGCTTCCGTTTTCATTATTTTAGAGTCCTTAATCAGGTGATGACTTAATTTCGGTATCTTAATTAAAAAACTTTTGAGTAATCTGTGCAAGCTCTTTAGTGGAGCAATTAATGCAGGATAAAATACTCATTCTCAGCCGATGTCTAAAAGTTAAAAGTGATGAATATGAATTTCATTTTAAAGGTTATTTTCAAGGCAACAAAATAGACTCCGTTCGATTGATTGAGGCACGTGAAGGTCTTTTTCATAAGGGTCACGACTATTTGTTATGGGTAACGCATATAAAGAATATTGATCAGGTTCTATTCGTGAAATTAATTAAACATAAAAAAATAGGGTGAGCTGCCCAAGGGCGTGGTAAACTTTTTTAATATAAACTACGCCCGGACGGTGCTATGAGCGACGAAAACAAACCACAAGATCCAATTCTAGAACTCGTGATGAATGAGCGTAAGTTCCTTCATGATATCTCTAATCACATTGTGGTGGCGCATGGAATGTCGACGTTTGTTCTTAGGACATTAAAAGAAAATCCAGCAGTAGATGCTCGTGAGATTGACCGACTTGAGAAGACGATTGAAGCTTTGAATAAGATGACGGTGCAGTTGAAGGAAAGGCGAGCGATTCTTCACTCGATGTCTTAAATTCAGTTACTCGGGCTACTTCACCTTAACAGTGACAATATCACCAATCATCATTTTGCTAATGTCGAAGACGGGAGTTTCTTCTGCTTCTTCGAACTTGTTCACAACAGCGATTGCAGATGAATCTTCAGCGTGAAGTACTTTTACTTCGCCGATTTTAATTCTGTGATTGTATCTTTTTTTGCTTTCATACGGATCAAGAACTGAAACCACTCTGTAAACGTCGAGCAAGCTTCCTTTTTTAAGGCCTTGGTTCGTACCCATATCAACGTAGAAATTCTTACGGATAACTTCACCTTTATTTCCCATTGGAAGGTCCTGAGCAATGCTATAAATCACATAATCTTTAGCGATGGCCATAGAAGCAGTAAATGCCAATGTAACGATAAAAAGTACCGGTAGTTCGAAGAATTTTTTCATTGCAGTCTCGTCGTTATTCAAAGTGCAGTCTTTGAATCTTGACTAGCTCTTCGTCAGACAAGGCGGAGGTTTTTAGCTATGAGGGCGA
>CBIHOP010000489.1:0-2093 GCA_966211385.1 uncultured Bacteriovorax sp. | reverse complement strand
AGTTACACTCATTTCACCGCGGATGAGAGTGTTTTTAGCAAATTCTTCCAGGGCCGTCCTTTGAATAATGTTTGCGTTTTTTGGCGAGGGAAGCGGGTACATAAACGGCTGAATAATAATGGCCTCTAAATCTGAACTTGGGAAGGCCGATTTTAAAGTCTCTTCTTTTTCAATCTTGTTTCGCCCTTCTTGATAAAGTCTGAGTTTGGCCATCGCAAAGTTAAGTCCGGCCTCTGCGTTTAAGCGCGCTTGAATTTTATCCTGCTGGTTATAGACTTTTATTTTATTTAGCTTCACTTCGAAGGTGAAGTCTGCCAGTAACATCGTAAGGACTGTAACCACGCCTAAAACGAGAAGCAGGGCCACTCCTCGTTCGCTTTTTAGTGTCTGTCGAATGAATTCGCGATTACTGTACAACTTCGCCCTCCCCTGGTGCAAGAGTATCTGCTGGTACGCCTGGACCACCTGGTGCTGGAGCATTAGTTGCAGTATTTAAATCATCTTGTTTTGTGCTGAAATACGGATTTAAAACGCGGAAAACTTTTTGAATGGTTTGTTCATTCCCATCTTCATCAATCCAAACCGCCGAGAGTTTTATCGCACGAATGAGATTTTTATTTTCATTAAGTTCGGCAATATTGCTGACATATTTTTTTGTTTTTTCATCCCAAAAAGTAAATTCCAGCGTTTTGATATTTTTCATGAGGACTTGAGATTTCACTTCAGACCAAGGAAGGTTTGAATTAAAAATATCTGTGGCTATCACCTGGCGAGTAAGTTCATATAGGCCTTGATTTTTTTTATCTTCGTTGGCCGGATCTGTAGGATCATTTTCCATCGGACGCATTGAATATTTCACCCACGCAAAACGAGACTCTTTTGAATCAGCAATTTTTCGGCGATTGGCCTGAGTGAAAAGATAGACAGTCCACTTTTCTTCCGATTTAAACATTGGGATGAGTTGACCGTTTTTGGCGCGTCCATCGAAGTTGCCACTTGGAGCTGCGTTTTCCGCATACACATCAGGAGTGGTTGCTGTCGGCATGAACTTGCTTGAAGAAAAGAGTGGAGTGTAGAGTTGGGAAATATCAGCGTCGAGGCGACCGACGGCCGTTACTCCCTGGATAATCGCTGCATCCTCACGTAATACATCTTCCTTAGTCGTGATGTTTGAATCCACCATTTTGTAAGTTGAAAAGGCGATGAATGATAAAATGGTAATCGCGATCAGAACTTCTAGTAGTGTGAAGCCGGATTGTTGTTGAATGGAATTTCGAAAATTAGAATGTTCCAATTTTTACATCCGCATTCGGGTTCATAAGCCATGTGGCCAGAGTGAATGATTCACCAGTAATTTTATTTTTTGAAGTGACCTGAACCTGCCAGAGCATCTTCTCCATATTTTCTTTAAAGACGGAAAAAATTCTCTTTTCCATCTGGGCCTGCTGCGATTCTTCTTCAGATTCTTCGTTTTCGTTTTTACCCTGAATTTTCGTCATGTCAGGAACAAAGAATTTTTTATAGGTAACTATTGTTTGATAATTAGTATCGCCCTCTACATCTTTTGTTTCGGGAGCGAGCGTGATTGTTTCTCTCAGTTCTGGAGGATTCGTGATGATGTCGTTGAGTTTATTTTCGCAATAATCTTTTAGAAGAATGTCTTCTTTCAAACGGCCAGAGTCGAGTAGGTTGTAACCTGTTCCTTGAACGAATGCAGTGGCAAAAACAGCAAAGATAGTGATTGCAATGATCACTTCCAGGATAGTAAATCCTGATTTGTTGTTTAATAATTTTTTTACCGTTCCTTCAGCCATTCTTCAAAAATCTCTTTTGCTTTTTCTTTCTGGACGACTAACAAATCTCGATTAGATGCATTTTCTATTTTATATGATTTTTTCTCAGTACCGGGATTAAATGGATCAATTTTTATCGCTACCGCCTGATCGCTGGTGGCCATGATGATGATGGCATCATCTTTTTCCCCTGTGGAGTAGGCGTAGAGAGAAACTTCACCGCTATCAACCAATCGTTTCGAAGTCGCGTTTCCATAGCCGATGATTCGTACATCTTCATCAATTTCAGTATTTGATTCC
>CBIHOP010000488.1:0-2098 GCA_966211385.1 uncultured Bacteriovorax sp. | reverse complement strand
ATTTAGAATCTTCCAAAGTGATATCAAAACAAACACCATTGATTTTGAAAGAAGCAAAGTTTTCAATTTCTTCAATTGGGCTTTGATTAAATAGAGATTGGTACCATTCTGTACTCTTAACCACATTTGAAACACAAATTCGAATTGTGGCGAATGATTGTATTTTAAAACTCATATTTAATAAGAATAAGATTTAAGAATTAATATGGCAAAGTTCAAACCATCTCCTTGGGTGTCTTGCAATATTCTGAAATAAAAGGATTTTTTAAGTGGCGCACTCTGAGGGATTCGAACCCCCGACCAACTGGTTCGAAGCCAGCTACTCTATCCAGCTGAGCTAAGAGTGCGTGTGGATGAGGGATAAACAATATTTTAGCCACAATTATTCGAGAGTTAAAGCCCTAACCGCGCTCTTTTTTACAGGGTTTATTGAAAAAAATCCTGAAAATGCTATCAATCCCCTACATTTAACCTTATCAGGGAACACATTATGAAATTGGCCGTTTTGACGCTTGGTATAGCTCTATCAGTACAAACTGCTTTCGGAGCTTCTTGTGAATCTTATTTTAGAAAATTAAACATTCCTGCAAAAAAGATTCAAAGAACATTGAACTGTAATTTAACAAGTGAATCTAACGATTCTACTAACACAATTTTTATGAACAACGATCAGTTGTGTGTGACTGAGTATACAGATGTTGAAGGTGCAACTGTTTCATCACTTAACTTTGTTCAACGTGGATTTAATAAAGTAAGTGTTCAAGTTCCACATAAAAAAGTTTCGCTTGAACGTGATACTTTAAAAGTTATCGACAATAACCATGTTACTCGTGGTGGGATTCTTCCTCTTTTCTTTAAGAAGACAGAAATCAGCATTACAAACAACAGTAGCATCGCTCCTACTCTTGAAGTTTCTATGACAGAAGGTCTGCGTGCTGGTGGAAAAGTTGAGACGATTTTTGCTGGTAATTATGAGTGTAGAAAAAGTAATGGTATTTTAGATATCTTTGGACTTTAAAAAAACGAAGGCCCCTATTGGGGCCTTTTTTATTTGATGATACCGCAAGCGATACGATCTCCTGAATCTCCAGATGGCTGTGTGGTAAGATCATCTGCCTTAGCATGAAGAATGACTGCTTTTCCTTTGTAGCTTGAAAGACTAGTTCCTCCTGCTGTGGGAATCATCACTTCCGTTTTTGCTTCACCTTTTGCGTTAGCCACTATATTTCCTAAATCACCTGCATGTTTTTCTTCGGCCGCAGGACCAGCGTGGTTGTGTTTAGTGGGGTTGAAATGTCCACCGGCCGATTTGAAGTCAGGGCCTTTGCACTCTGTTCCTTCGTGAATATGAAAACCGTGAACGCCCCCTGGCTGCAGACCAGAGATATTAGCAGTGATTTTTATACCGTTTTTCGTTTCGTTCATTTCGAGTTCGGCCTTGATATCTTTCATTGTTGGTGATTCGAGCTTTGCTTTCATGGATTCACTTTCTTTTGCTTGAATAGTTCCAACAATTGCAAACATAGAGGCCATTAATAATAAACGATTCATCTTTCATTCTCCTTTTTAAACAGATTCTTATTGGGGACGGATGATTTTATAGACATTACTGAGGTCATAAGTTTTAAGGCGTGGTGGACGTTTTTTATTTTCACCTTGATAACTGATCATGAGAGCTTCGCGTTTTTCGAAATTTTTCCAGCTGACAAATATTCCACTATGTTCACTTCTTTTATATGAATGATTGATATGATAGAGCCAGTCACCAGGCTCAATTTGATCGATGGAGACAAAGGGCCCGTCTAACTTTCCATCGTAAACAGTTGTTCGTTTTAGCATGGGATAACCTGCTCTGTTGTAAACTTCATTTATAAAGTCCCAACATCCCCCTTGGATAATTTCTTTTTTATCCAGCATGGTTTTGGCCGTTTGAAGGATGACCTTTCCTGTATCGCTGGCATTCATCTCTGCCAAACTAAGCATGTTGGAGCTCTCACGTTTCTCCCATTGAGCGTAAACGGCAAAACTAAAACAAGAGAATAGAAGTAGTGTTAAAACCTTCATGGGCTCAATTCTAGGATTGTGTTCGGTGGAATCA
>CBIHOP010000487.1:0-2099 GCA_966211385.1 uncultured Bacteriovorax sp. | reverse complement strand
TCTAAAGTTTGATCGTTGAGGATTTCACCCGTTTTCGGATCAACGAGTCCATCGTGTCCGTCTGATGAATAAGGATCAAGAGCGACATCAGTCATGACTAATAAATCAGGACAAGCATCTTTAACGGCCTTAATGGCGTTTTGATAGAGACCATTTGGGTTGTACGCTTCAGTAGCTCTCTCATTTTTTAATGAATCGTTAATCGCCGGAAAAAGAGATACGCAGTGAATGCCTAAGCTATAGAGCTCTTTACATTCAAGCACCAGTTGGTCGATTGAAAGACGTGATATGCCTGGCATAGAAGCGATTGGTTCACGTACATTTTGTCCATCTTTTACAAAGAGTGGAGCAATAAGATCGTTTGGTGAAAGATGAGTTTCACGAACAAGTCTTCTGATGGCCTCGTTTTTTCTGTTACGGCGCGGTCTTGAAATATTCAGCATTTTATTGTCCCATTTGCATCTTGGCCTTGAAGGCCATGGCATAAAAAGAAATTTGTTTCATCATTGAGTTTAATCCATTCGCTCTGCTCATTGAGAGATGCTCGCGCAACCCCAGGTCTTCAAGGAATGTGGGTTTGGTGGTGAGAATTTCATCCGGTGTTGATCCCGAATAAACTTCCACTAACAAAGCAACGATCCCTTTAACGATGGAAGCATCACTATCAGCTTCAAAAAATATTTTTCCGTTTTCCAGTTTAGCTGAAAGCCAAACTTGCGACTGGCATCCTTTAACTTTGTTGCTTTCTGTTTTTTCCGCTTCGTTCATCGCTGGAAGTTTTTTTCCCAGGTCGATGAGATGGCGATAGCGGTCTTCCCAATCTTTAAACTGGGTGAAGTCTTTGACGAGGGATTCGATTCTCTGTGTGATCATTTGATTCCAAGCTCTAATTCGGAGTGTTTTAGTCAGACCTTTTTAGCATGAAAATTGCCTAATATTAAGCAAGATTTCATATACTTTGCTCCACTATGGTAGAATAGGTATATGGAGAAGCAAACACAGAAAAATTCAATCAATAAAGGCCGAATTCTGCTCTACCGCGTCTATGACATCGGGGAGGAAATCGATCTTGAAAAGGCGGAGAAAATTATAGAGCAGGCCACTACCCGCTCGAAATTTCGCCTTAAAAATATAAATCGCCAGGCGGTCGTCGTCTCAAACGATCCACTCTCCATAGCACTTGGAAATTTCACTTATCGCTCAGGCGGTGAAGAATATAATTTCGACATCTCCGGTAAACTTTGGGATTTCGGAACACTCTCCCTAACTTTTGAAATGGTCATTCCCAAAGGGACGACGATTGAGCAATTGAGCGTCATCTCGGATAAAATTCAAAACTATGAAGAGCTGGAAATTTACGCCCGTTTAAAAGCGCGCGAACTCACTCAACAGATTCTCCCTTCTATGGCCAAGAGTAATGAGTGGGAAGTAAACGAAGATTATATTCTCTACTTCATTGAGAGTTTCGAAAAAGATTACGAAGATGCATTCAACATTCTTTATGACGAAGACATTGCTTCACTCGTATTGAACGAAGAAAAAGGAATGCTTTCGTCCCAGGTTTCGGAGAGAATTTATTCCAGCAAACTTCAGTATTACAGAACTGATATGGCACTCATCGACTGGAACTCAGCTTTCATTATTGAGCCATCAGGTTCTATGGATGTTCCTGATGTCATCGAATTTGCGCTCAACCAGTTGCTGGAAATGCGCTATTACGATGATCTTCTGGATAAAAAATTAAGTGAGATTTATTCGGCAGTTGAACTTAAAGACATCAGCATTTTTTCATCGAAATACACAGAGCTCGCTCTGGAAGCAGGTCAACGCTATATTGAGATCGCAGAGATTGTTGAGTCAGTTGAAAACTCTCTCAAGGCCATTGGTGACGTCTATCATTCGACCGTCTTTAGAACGGCCTCGACAAAGTTCAGATTCGCTGATTGGCAGAGTTCAATTGATAATAAGCTCGATAACCTGGCCGAGCTATGCAAACTTCTCCTGGATAACATCAATTCCAAGCGAAGCCATCTTTTAGAGCTGACGATTATCGTGCTCATCTCCATTGAGATGATTCCGTTAATTTATCAGGCCTATAA
>CBIHOP010000486.1:0-2101 GCA_966211385.1 uncultured Bacteriovorax sp. | reverse complement strand
AAATCATCCTTCACATGTGAATGCCCGCAAACAAGAATATCGAATTTTTTCTTTTCAAAAAAAACTTCTGCTGATTTTCTAAAATTCTCGCGTACTGGAGTCAGGTCTGATTCTAGCGAATATCGCTTATTGTTTCTCTTGCGCGATTTTTCAGAAGAATACTCTCCAATGCCTTTGATTAAAAAATGGGGCATTAAATTATTCGCATAAAAACGCAATGGAGGAGAAGTCACAATACCTTTGAAAACCTTGTACCCGGGATTACCAAGTTCAATGTCATCGCCGTGACAAAAAATCATTTTCAAACCCGAATCATTAATTTCAAACAATGGGGCCATGTGAAAAAGATTTTTATCTAAATCCGAATGAACCATAAAAAATTTGTGATAAAGATTCTCGATATGAAAATCGTGGTTGCCTTCTACGTAGTAAATATGTTTTCCACGAGAAATAAGATTTTTAATTTCATTAAAATAAGACTGGAAGCGTACGAAGTATTGCGCAAGGGGACCAATCATAAGATCGAAAATATCACCCAGTAAAAAAATAGCGTCGCTTTCTTGAACTTTAGGATTTCTAAAAAAAGCTAAGAGAAGCTCTTCCGCCTTATCACCGGCAATTTTAACGTGAACGTCTGAGATAGCAGCAATTTTCATATGGCCATTATCCCACTCAATGAGGGCAACTGTAAATTGTGCTTAATTGGCTTTTTTGACTGTTTTTTGAACAAGAAGTTGGTGCGTGATGTATTCCGTAAGAAACTCTTTGTCTGATTGTGACATTTCGAGGAAACGAAACGCAATTTTGTAACCGCCATAAGGAAGATTATCAACCTTATAACGATCTAAGGTAAATGAGTTTACACATTCCGCTTTAACTTTGATGCGATTCATTCCTATTTCAAGCGTAATGGTTTCAAATTCTTTTCCCTTGGGAATAATAATTTTATCGGACTTTGAAAGTATGATGGCGATTCCACCAATACTTATATCGTAGATGGATTTTTTCATGATCGAGTTTTTATGCTCGAATGAAACGAAACAAGTTTTAGAAGGAACAAGCCTTTCGTGTTTTCTACGTTCAAAAAGTGTGAATTCTTTTGGAGGATATATTTTAACTTTTTTATCAACAGTGATGACTTTCAATTCTGTGGTAAAAGTTACTGAGAGCTCTGGAACATAAACATTGAGCTGACGATTTCCAGAGATGACTTTATTGAGAGAATCAGATTTAGGGTCTTTGAGTTCTAGTTCGATTTCATTGTATTCTTTTCTGTAAGCTCTCACCTTGAGCTCGCACTTTTCAACTACACCACCGATTGAAGACCAAGCAAAAAAAGAAAAGTTACCCTGTACGGCTTCTACAATCATGCGCTCTAAATCTTTGCTGCTCTTTCTTTCATTCACCGTAAACCTCTTTTTTTATCCAAACCCCTCTCCCTTTCAAGAGAGGGGATGGGGATAAAACAGGGATTGAGTTCTTAGAGAAAGGAGACCAGATTTTACCGGTCTCCTGTTTTTAATTTTAATTATCCTACTAGTCTTAGTGCAGAGTTTGGAATCCCGTTAGCTTGCGCTAGAGTAGATACCGCAGCGTTCTTCACTACTTGGTTCGAAGCAAGTGCTGCTGAAGCTTCTGCTACGTCTACGTCTTGGATTACCGATCTTGCAGAGTCCTGGTTGATTGTCTGAACTTCTAGGTTCTTAATCGTAGACTGTAGTCTTGATTGGATCGAACCTAAGTTAGCGCGTTGACCAGAAACTTTTTCGATGGCCGAGTCGATTGTTGAGATCGAGCTTAGAGCATCATCTTTATTTGCGATCGTCGTACCTGCTACACCGATTGAAGCTGCAGATGAATCTGTCTCTCCAGAGTCGAATGTAATTTTATTTTGATCACCGGCAAATGCACCTACTTGGAAGTCCATTGTACCTTTTCCTTTACCATTGAGAAGCTGAGAACCGTTGAATACTGTTGATTCAGAAATACGGTCAATCTCTTTCGTTAACTGTTGATATTCTTTATCAAGGAATCCTCTTTCTTGTTCACCAACAGTATCTGAAGCAGCTTGGATCGTTAACTCACGAAGACGGACTAGGAT
>CBIHOP010000485.1:0-2105 GCA_966211385.1 uncultured Bacteriovorax sp. | reverse complement strand
TTGGTGCTAACTACGAAACAGCAGCAATGGAAATGTGGTTTGAAGCTCTATACGGTGTAACTGAAAAACTTCCTTACGAATCATATACAACCAAAAAGAAAAAAGAATACTTCATGCAATTAGGTGCTGAGTACTATCTCGATGAGAAATACTCGCTTGTGGGTAACCTTGAAGGTGTCTACGCTGAAGATCGCGCTCACAGATATGTGACATTCACAGAAAACGGAACAACATATGTTCCTACTTCTGATCAGGCCGCTAAAAGTGGCTCACTCGTTGAAACATTCACAGGTAAAGTTGAAGGCGCTGTTAAATACAAACTCAGCAAATCAGCTCAATTCACTGTGGGTGGTCTCTACGAGCGTAAATTGGCCGAAAAAGACGGAGTAAAAGGACTCTCTTTCATCCGTGGCGTGTACAACGCAAACTCTGAAGCCTTTAAGCTTGCTTCTACAATCTCATTCTGGTTTTAATTTCCTTATATTAGGGACCTTCGGGTCCCTTTTTTTTGTCCACTTTTGTCCTATAAAGACTACACACACCCTTGCCATCGTTTTTCCGGGGTCATATTAACACCAGAGGATTTCGTATGCCTTGGGGGGCATTTACTATGGGGCGATCAAAAATTTGGTCATTGGGTGCTTTTGCACTTTTTTTAACTTTTACAACAGAACTTCACGCTCAGATTGATCTCGATAATCAAACTGATCTGATCTATGGCGATGATGATCGCGTGGAAATTAAAAATTTTAATGATGATCGATTCATCGAATTTTCAAAATCAGTTGCAGTTAGAGTTTCAAAAAGAAGATTAACAGTTGATCGCACTGATGAATCAAAAATCATTTTTCCTCTCGTTACTCTCGAGAGATCTATGCCTCAGCTTTGTAAAGATGAGCGCTTCATGGATCAAATATCATTGGGCACTTGTTCTGGATTTTTAGTTGGACCTAAGACATTAGTGACAGCTGGTCACTGTATGACGTCTGAAAAAGATTGTGAAAACAATAAGTGGGTTTTCGGATTCACAAATGATTCACGTGAATTTAACGTGAATCAAGTTTATAGCTGTAAAAAAATTGTTCGCCAAAAAAACATCTACGATAAATTAGAAGTGAGCGACTACGCGGTCATTGAACTCGATCGTGCTGTTGTTAATGCGAAACCATTAAAGACGAGAAAATTTGGGCGTGTTGGCCTTGGAACTCCCCTTGTCGTTCTTGGTCACCCGCTTGGTCTTCCTATGAAAGCAACTGATGGTGGAGTTGTTTCACGAATGAATGACATTGAACGTGAAAATCCTCTCCGTTCACTGTGGCTTCGCAATCATTATTTTACGGCCAACCTTGATGCTTACAGCGGGAATTCAGGTTCACCGGTATTTAATGCGAATACAGGAAAAGTTGAAGGGATACTTGTTCAAGGTGCGGATGATTTCGTCTACAATCCGAAAAAAGAATGTATGCAATCTCGTAAGCTCAAAGATCATCACCTTGAGACTTACGAAAAAGTTATGAGAATAACAAAAGTTCCGGTTAACTAATTTATTTATTCAAAACGCGTGCGGCTTCCTTCGCAAAATACGTAAGGATCATGTCTGTCCCCGCACGCTTGAAACTCCAAAGCATTTCAATCATGACTTTCTCGCCATCAACCCAGCCTTTTTCTGCAGCGGCCTTCACCATCGCATACTCTCCACTCACATTGTATGCGGCGATAGGAAGAGTTGTGTTGTCACGAAGAGTTTTAATGACATCGAGATATGGTAGACCCGGCTTCACCATTAAGATGTCAGCACCCTCAGATTCATCCAGGTAAGCTTCGCGAAGGGCTTCACGAACATTAGCATAGTCCATTTGATAAGTTTTTTTATCGCCTTTTTTAGGAGCGGAATTAAGCGCATCTCTAAAAGGTCCATAAAACGCTGAAGCATATTTTGCGGCATAAGACATGATCGCGGCATTCGTAAAATTTTCTTCATCAAGAGCGTCGCGGATAAAACCCACCCGTCCATCCATCATATCTGATGGACCTAAAATATCTGATCCAGACTTTACTTGCACGAGTGACATCTTCGCCAGAACTTCTAAAGTTTGATCGTTGAG
>CBIHOP010000484.1:0-2115 GCA_966211385.1 uncultured Bacteriovorax sp. | reverse complement strand
CCAGCGGGTTTTCTCGGCTCGCGCGCATTGAAAGAGGTGCGTTCCCGATTGAGCATCGAGATTGTGTTTGAAAACATGGTTATGGCCGTTGATCGCGGCCATCAAATTCGGCGCGTTCACGATGCTTCTCATTTTCGCCTTTACTTTGGCGTTGTAGCGTTCTTTGTCGAGCAAGGGCACGTGCGAAAAGACGACGGTGCGTTTGTTCGAGCCCATCACCGCTTTGGCGAGCCAGGACGGGCGAAAGTCCGCCGCGTTTTCCCAGTTACCATCTTTTTTAAGATCTTCGGCCTTTTGCGAACATCCATGCAAATTAATCATAAGTGCTTTTTTAGTGCCGAAATTCATAAAATTGGCATTCTTTGGAAGGTAATAATGAACTTGCACATTTTGAATGCTCTCACTCTTCCATTCTGCCTTAGCAGTAGGAGCAATAAGAGAAAATAATGTCATGAGGCCGGCAGTGATGATGTTTAATTTTTTCATAATGAAAGGATAGAACATTTAAGAATAAAAGGTCCAACTGATTCACTCTGACATGGCGCCATTTGCAGGACTTTATGCTACTATTTGATCCTTAATCTGGGTCAGACGGAGTTTTCATGACGGATCATTCAGCTCATTCGCATTTAGACGAACTTGAGCAGCAGTCCATCTACATTATTCGAGAAGCTTATAGAAAATTCCCCAAGCTCGCCATGCTGTGGTCGATGGGAAAAGATTCAACTGTCATGCTGTGGCTGGTTCGCAAAGCTTTTTTTGGACACTCACCTTTTCCAATGATTCATATTGATACGACTTTCAAAATTCCCGAGATGATTAAATTTCGTGATGAAAAAGCAAAAGAATGGGGACTCAATCTGCTCATTTCTAAAAATGAAGCCGCTTTGAAATCCGGAATGAATCATAACGTCGGCCGGATTGAATGTTGTACGGCCTTGAAGACAGATGCGCTTAAAGAATTTTTAAAGGCCAATCCTTTTCAGGCCATTTTTGTGGCCATACGAAGAGATGAAGAAGGAACTCGTGCAAAAGAGCGCTATTTCTCACCACGTGACGAACATTTTAAATGGGACTTTGTCGAACAGCCGCCTGAACTTTGGGATCAATACAACACTGACTTTCCCTCTGATGTCCATGTGAGAGTCCATCCGCTCCTTCACTGGTCTGAAGTTGATATTTGGAATTATATTGCCCGTGAAAAAATTCCTACCCTCGATCTGTACTTTGCAAAAGAAGGAAAACGCTATCGCAGTGTAGGCTGTGCTCCTTGTACAAAAACCATCGACTCCGATGCTGATACTCTCGATAAAGTTATTGCTGAACTAAAAGTGACGAAAACAGGTGAACGCGCAGGAAGGGCCCAAGATCAAGCAGACACCTATGCTATGCAAAAGCTTAGAGTGAGAGGATACATGTGATGAGTTTAAGAATAGTCATCGCAGGCCACGTAGATCACGGGAAATCGACTCTCATTGGAAGACTTCTTTCTGATAGTGGACAAATTTTTCCTGAACGAATTGAAAAAGTGAAAGGCATTTGTTCTGACTCAGGAAAAAAATTTGAATTTGCATTTCTACTGGATGCTTTTGAAGAAGAACAAAAAGAAGGCATCACGATTGATAAAACTGAAATACCATGGACCTATCAAAATAAAAAATTTCTTTTCATCGATACTCCCGGACATAAAGAATTTCTAAAAAATATGATTAGTGGTGCTTCTACTGCTGACGCCGCTATTATTATGCTGGATGCTTTTGAAGGAGTACGCGAGCAGTTTAAACGTCACGCTTATATCATCTCCATGCTGGGGATTAAGCAAATCATCGTGGCCGTAAACAAAATGGATCTAGTAAAATACTCCCAAGAGCATTTTGAAAAAATTGAAAGAGAAGTTTCATCCATCTTAAAATCAACTTTTAAAATTATTCCACTGTCAGCTTTTGAAGGAAAAAATCTCATCCATAAATGTGATGAGCTTAATTGGTTTAAGGGACAAACACTGGCCGATGAGCTCCTCTCATTAACCTCGTCTCAACACTCCCACCCTCATTTGAGATTTTCACTTCAAGATGTTTACAAGTTTGATGAAAATCGCATTTATGCTGGCAAGAT